>CAYPYT010000001.1:0-13359 GCA_964415105.1 uncultured Planctomycetia bacterium
TGGCTCATGCTGTGGTTATTATTTGAAATAGCAGCAAAATACCCAAGTTCAACCTCGTAGGTTGGTATAATGCGGGCACATGCAATGTGCCCGCATTATACCAACCTACGAGGTTTAACTTCCGCTGCCTGCCAGATTGGCTTATGCAGTATGAGCCAACCCTGGGGGGAATCCCCGATTAATTCTTCAACCTGAATATTTTTAACGCGTATCCTTGTTTCTTTTAAAGTGATGCCTTAGAATAAGCATACAAAATTTCGCCATATCCCGAATAGGTTTAATCTTGGAAATTTCCGCGCCGTATATTGTTTGTATCGGAACTGATCTTATCTTCATTTTCATTTCAGCCGCCTGAATAAGCATTTCCGATTCAATATCGTATTTTTTAGACGTTAATTTCAATTTTTTTAACGCGCTGACTTTTATAAGCCGATACCCGCACTGGGTATCGGGTATGTATTGACGGCATATACCTGATATCAGCCACGACATAAACTTGTTAGTAAGATACCTCACCAACGGCATTGTTTTTGTATGAAGCATCCGATTACCTATAACAATATCCGGACTTATTGCCCCTTCGGCGGGCGCCATCAGTCCGGGAATATCTTCCGTACGGTGCTGACCGTCGCCGTCCATTATAATTACCCACTTGAAATTAGTTTTCAGAATAACATGTTTTATACCTTCTCTAACGGAAAAGCCTTTGCCGGTATTCCCGCGATGACGTAAAACCAGCGCCCCGTTATCTAACGCGAGGCGCTCGGTGCTGTCGGTTGAACCGTCATCAATAACAAGCACGCTAAGTCCCATGTTTACGATATCAAGAACAATGCCGCCGATTGTCCTGGCTTCGTTATAGGAAGGTATCACTACTATTGTGTTATTTTTTACCGATTCCATATCTTTTTGAAAACGTACCATTGATCAGGTTTTTCCCGTATATGTTTTTCGAAAATTTTCAAATATCCCCGCATCAGTATTTCTATATCCTTTTCGTATTCCCCCGTTAAAACAGGTGTCTCGGGTTTTTCAAAAATAAATCTGAATTTATCGTTTTCCTCACGAACAAATATACAGGAAATTATCGGAGCGCCGGTTCGGAGCGCGAATACAGCCGCGCCTTTCGGCAAAAAAGCTTTTCTGCCGAAAAAATCCACACGCGCGCCGCTGGCGGTATAATCTTTATCCCCGACTATGGCGAGAAATTCGTTGCGTTTAAGCACCTTGAGGCTTTCTTTTACACTATTATTGATAGGGATAGATCTCATCCCGTTAATAATTCTCTGTTTGACAAAAAAATCATTTATTCGCCGGCTTTTATGTTCCAACACTATCGCGCTAAGCGGATAGCCCCAGCTTCCGACCACAGCTCCGCCCATTTCCCAATTCCCGATATGAATAGATACTAAAATAGCGCCTTTCCCCCCGGACAGAGCTTCATCCAAGTATTCGCGATTTTCAACCGTTAAATTTTCCTGAATAAACTCTTGGGTGAATTTTGAACATTTAAAAAAATCGGCAAGATATTTCGCGAAATTTTTGAATACATTCAAAGCGTGCCGGTCAATAATCCTGATATCCGTATTTTCGCCGAGAACCACCTTTAAATTTTCGCGCAAGGCCTCTTTGTATTCTTTCGCGAATCTGAAATATATTTCGGCCGCCCTCTTCGCGATCTCATAGCATACATCAAGAGGCAGGATTCCGGCAAAAGAAAAACCTATCCAATAAAGACAATACAGCATTATTTTTAATCCGATTCTCCGAAAATAAGTTTTGTAATATCGGAAACGCTATTCGGCTTTGCCAATTTCTCTATATTCTTCTTCATTTGAAGCCTCGCGTCGTCCGAATAAAGCAGTTTTTCCACTAAACAACTTATATCATTATGCTCTTTTACTTCTATAGCCGCGCCCTTGGACACTAAAAAATCCGTATTCATACGTTCATGCCCGGGTATAGGATCAACAATCAACATGGGAAGCGTTTTTGCCAAAGTCTCGGCTATTGTCATTCCGCCGGGTTTTGAAACAATAAGATCCGCCGCTTCCATGAATTCATCTATATTTTCCACATAAGACAATATACAAACATCATTCCATTTTCTTTTGCTTTTCATTCTTAAAAGGCGCGTGTATAATTTTTTGTTGGACCCGGTAATTACAACCACTTGATATTTTCTATTTTCAGAATCCAGCAAAAGCATCGTAACTTCCTCCATCGCGCCAAGTCCTTGACTTCCGCCCATAATGAGAACCGTGCGTTTATTGTCATCAAAACGCAATTTTTTCTTCAGTTCACCTCTATCCTTTTTTAAAGCGAATTTCGGATCAATCGGAATTCCGTACGCTTTGATCTTTTCAGGCGGAACACCTTTTTTTATAAGCACGTCCCGAGTTTCTTCGAACGGAACAATGTAATAGTCCACTTCATCAAATAACCAATAAGAATGCGGAGCATGATCTGTCAAGATCCCTATCAGAGGTATTTGTTTACCGCACGTTTTCTTATAATCGGCTGCCATGCCGCATGGAAAAGCTTGAGTGCAGAAAATAGCATCAGGATTATACGCGTCAATAAGCTTTTTAATTTTCCGCGTATTGAATTTATGTAAAGCTTCCCGCGCTTTTTTTGTTTTTTTCATTATATCCGGGTTATCATACATGTGTCCCCAGATTTCCGGCTTCTTTTTTATTACTTCGATATATGCTTTATTGATTATTTTTTCCAATATCGGATTGGTATAACTAAACGCGTTTATTTTTTCTATGGAAACGTCTTTAATACTATTCAATAACCCTTTTTCTAAAGCCACCGCGGCATAAAAATGCCCGTACTGAGATATATAAAATATTAATATTTTTTTCATATTTTTACATTTCAAGGATTTTCTTAATTCTATTGCTGGCTTCAACCAGACGGTCTTCGTTTTCAACTAAAGCGAACCGGACAAATCCTTCTCCGAATTCTCCGAAACCGGTACCCGGAGCAAGCACAACTCCGGCTTCTTTAATTAAAAGTGAAACGAATTCCATAGAAGTTAGGGCGCTGTACTTATCAGGAATCCTCGCCCAAAGATAAAACGTCGCCTTTGGTTTAGGCACATTCCATCCAATTTTCTGAAGAGCCTTTACCATGACATTACGCCGGGATTCATACATTTCAACCACATTCCTCACACAATCCTGCGGCCCTGTAAGCGCCTTTATCGCCGCGTATTGTATCGGTTTAAACAGCCCGAAATCAATGTATCCTTTCGTCTTTGCCAAAGCTTTTAGGATTACCTCGTTTCCTACCGCGAACCCTATACGCCAACCGGCCATGTTATAGGACTTGCTCAAAGAATGGAACTCAACGGCTGAGGCGCGCGAAGATGCCTGCTGTAATATACTGGGAGCCTTGTACCCGTCAAAAACGATATCGGAATAGGCTAAATCATGCACAAGAATTATTCCGCGCTTATTGCATAATTTAACGGTTTTTTTAAAAAATTCTTCCGTAGCTACCGCGCCGGTGGGATTATGCGGATAACTGATAAAAAGCATTTTCGTCTTTTTCATAATCTCTTCGGGCACAGTATCAAAATCCGGCAGGAAATTATTCGCCTCACTTATCGGAAGGTTATGAAGAACACCTCCGGCAATAAGCACTCCGTTGAAATGAACAGGATACGCCGGATTCGGAACAAGCGCGACATCGTCATTATTGAGAAAAGCTAACGAAATATGCGCGATACCTTCTTTAGACCCGATCAGAGGCAGTACTTCTTTGTCCGGATCTAAATCAACGTTAAACTTTTTTTTATACCATCCGGCGATAGCCTCCCGCAGTTTACATTCCACTTTATCGATATTCCTCGAATACCGATGGTTTTCCGTTTCTTTCGCCCTCAAACAAAGTTCATCGACAATATGTTTCGGCGTCGGCTGATCGGGATTACCCATCCCAAGATCTATAATATCAAGCCCTTTCCCCATGGCATACTTTTTCAAGTCATCTATGATCGTAAAAAGATACATAGGCAGTCTTTTCATTCTATTAGCTTCGTTCATCCTAATCTCCTTAATGAGACTTTGATTACAGAACGCTTGCGTTCTGTAATCATTTAGTCGAATTAATGTCTGAGTGCCTTGATGTAAATTTGCTTGTCAAATTTACATCAAATCCCGGGGCGCCGGTCTAGTTTTCATCTATTTCATCTGTCTCTTGTATTTCGGCAAGAACTTCATCCTTTTCGACTTCTTCTCCTACATTTTTATTTATTTTTACAAGCAATCCTTCGCACGGCGAAACCACGCTAAAGGTGGCTTTATCCGTCATAACTTCCACAAGATCCTGATCTTTAGAGACAGTAGTCCCTTCTTTTACATACCAAAGTGTTAAAACCGCGTTTTCATCGTTACCCGTTAACTCCGGCAGTCTAAATTCCATTCTGATTTCCCTTTCTTAAAAAAACCCACCTACCGCCTTTAATGCAACCTCATAAATTCAAACCGATAGGCTCAACTCGCGCGTTCGCGATAACAACCTTCGTTTGAATTTAGATATACCTCCTCAAAACTTTTAATAAATTGTTCCGTAAAAACTTGTTTAACCGCGCGTATATCCAATTCACGTCCCAGGTATTCCGCGGCGGATATAACTTTAATATTATCTTCCCCGCACGGGTTTATTCGAGAAAAAGCCGTTATGTCGTTATTAATGTTTACGGCGGCTCCATGATACGTAACCCAATTTTTCAAGCTTATTCCGATAAACGCTATTTTTTTTTCAGAAACCCACACACCTCGTTTTCCCTTTACGCGAGCGGCGGGAACACCAAGGCGATTCAAACTTTTCGCAATAACTTTTTCCAGAAAATCTATATAAAACGCGATATCGCGCTTTTTATCTTTCAAATCAATCACCGGATAAATTACTAACTGTCCCGGAGCGTGATATGTAACTTTGCCGCCGCGCGAGGTAAATAAAAACGGTACTTTTTTTATCCGGAAATATTGTTTATCAATAACGTTTTTTTTATCCCAAAAACGCCCGAAAGTGACAACCGGATAGTGCTCGACCAGAATCAGCGTATCCGGCACTTCATTTGCTATTCTCTTAACTAATGTTTCCTTCAGAAAACAAAGCGTCTCTTCGTATCCCAATATTCTTAAATCTCGTACTTCCACAATTTCTTTCCTATCAAAAAAAACAAATAACCCAGGAAACTATACCTCTTCACCAATATTCTCCTTAAATGTCCCGAATTCCTTGAAATATTCAATAACTCCGCCTTTATCCAGAAAATTTTTCATTATTCCGGGAATAGGTTTAAATTCGATATTCACGCCCTTTGATACATTTTTTATAATATTTTTTTCAAAATCAACTTCAAGCTCATCCATGTCATCAATATAATTTGTTTCACACTCTAACAAACATAACCCCACATTAAAAGCGTTTCGATAAAATATCCTCGCGAAACTTTTAGCAATAACAGCTTGAAGCCCGCTTGCCTTAAGCGCTACGGGAGCCTGCTCTCGGGAAGAACCGCACCCGAAATTTTCACCGGCCACTAAAAAATCTCCAAGTTTTATTTTCTTATAAAAGTCTTCTTCCAGATCCGCGAAAATATATTTCGCCAATTCCTTTTCATCCTGTATCTTAAATTTATACCTGCCGGAAATTACATAATCCGTGTTTATATCATTCTGAATCTTTAATCTATGCGCGAAATTCCCCACTTTTCCTCCCGTGTTTTAAAAATGACAAACTTGAATTTTGTCATTTGTCGTTATTACAACCTTCTCCTGTGTTCTCTCGGATCGGCTATTTTGCCTTCTAAGGCGGTAGCGGCGGCGGCGGCCGGACTTCCGAGATATATATTCGCGTTGGGATTTCCCATTCTTCCCTTAAAGTTCCTATTAGCTGTCGAAAAAGCGTTTTCCCCGTCAGCAAGCACGCCTTGATGAGTTCCCACACACGGCCCGCATCCTGGATTATTAACAGCCGCCCCCGCGCGAACAAAAATCTCTATATATCCCGCTTTAAGCGCTCCCAAATAAATCTTCCGCGACGCGGGAGTAATAATTAACTTCACTCCTGAAGCAACTTTTCTTCCCTTCAAGATTTTCGCTGTAATTTCAAGGTCTTCTAATCTCCCATTAGTGCACGTTCCGATATTAACTTCATCGATCCGCGTGCCTAAAACATCTTCTATACCGCACACATTATCAACCGTATGCGGACGAGCCACTTGAGGCGATAGATCCGAAACATCGTACGCCTGAGTTTGGACATATTTCGCGTCGCTGTCCGGCGCGACACTCTTTGGAGGTTTTACCGAATGACGTTTTACCCACTCAATCGTTTTCTTGTCCGCCAACATAAGCCCGCACTTGGCTCCCATTTCAACCGCCATGTTCGCGATCGTGAAACGCCCGTCAATGCTTAGATCTGATATAAACTGTCCGTGAAACTCAACCGCTTTATAGGTCGCGCCCCGCGCGCCGATATCCCCGATAATATGAAGTATTACGTCTTTAGCAGAAACCCCCTTCGGCAGGCATCCTTCTAACACGATCTTTATGGTTTCGGGGACTTTAAACCAGTTTTTCCCGCTTGCCGCGGCTATAGCAAGATCTGTTGAACCCACTCCGGTTGAAAGAACATTTATCGCCCCGTATGTACATGTATGAGAATCCGCCCCCAAAACCAAATCCCCGCACACAACGTAACCGGATTCAGGAATTAACTGATGACAAACACCGCGTCCCGCGTCAAAAACTTTTACTTTCTGTTCGGCGGCGAATTCTCTGATCTTATCATGTATCGCTGAAACTCCAATATTGGGACTCGGAGCGGAATGGTCTATAACCATACAAAACGCGTTTTTTGAAAAAATCGACGCGTCTTTTATCTTCCGAAAACTGTCTATTATCATCCCGCTGGTTCCATCCTGTCCGAAACAAAAATCAATTTTCGCGATAACTATGTCACCGGCTTTCGCTCTGGTGCCGCTATGTTCAGATAAAATTTTCTCAGCTATGGTTTGTCTCATAAAACTCCCTTTTTTTGTTAATGGTTAATCCGTTGATCGTTGGTTCGTTGGCTTGTTGACCGATAGCTTGTTGGCTCGTTGATCGTTGAATCGTTAGTTTGTTAAACAATCAACGAACCAACCATCAACGAGCCAACAATCAACAAATCAACTAATTACCGGATAGCCATTCCTTTATTCTTCGGACTCCTTCTTCTAATGTTTTCATATCAGCCGCGAAACTAATACGCACGAAAGAATCCATACCGAAAGGCCGACCGGGCACCACGGCTACTTTTTTATCCTCCAAGAGCTTTTCTGAAAAATCTAACGAGTTAAGGCCTGTCCCGGAGATATCACAAAACAAATAAAAAGCGCCGTCGGGACTGAAAGGTTTTAACGGCGCGCTTTCAGATAAACTTTTGATCAAAAAATTCCGCCGCTGTTCAAACTCATCACAATTATGTTTCATCTCTTTTTTAAGGTCTGACAATAGAGCGCATTCCGCCGCGGCCTGACTTATTGAACAGGGATTTGAAGTTGAATGACTCTGAAGAGTGGTCACCATACCGGCGATTTTCCTATTCCCGGCCATATAGCCTATCCTCCAACCGGTCATAGCGTAACTTTTCGAAACACCGTTTATGACAATTGACGCCTCTCTCGCTTCGGGAGACAACGACGCGATTGACACGTGCTTCCGTCCGTCAAAAATGATCTTTTCATATATTTCATCGCTCACGATCATAATCCCCGCCTGAAGACAAGCTTCGGCTATCTCTCGTAAATCTTTTTCTTCGTAAACAACCCCGGCCGGATTTGACGGACTGTTTAATATAAGAGCTCGAGTATTTTTATTTATCGCTGATTGAATTTCCTTAGCTTTAACCTTAAATCCGTTTTCCGGTTTTGTTTTTATGATTTTCGGTTCGGCTCCGGCTAACCTAATCATTTCGGGATAGCTCAACCAATACGGAGAAACAATTATTACTTCATCACCGGGATTACATATCACCTGAAGTACATTATAAAGTGAATGTTTCGCGCCGTTTGAAACCGCGATTTCGCTAATATCATAATCTAAATTATTGTCCTCTGTAAACTTACGGCAAATAGCTTCTTTGATCGATTTAGTACCGCCTGCCGGAGTGTATCTCGTAAGTCCGTCTTCTATTGCCTTTATTGCCGCACACTTTACAATTCGCGGGGTATCAAAATCCGGTTCCCCCGCCGCCAAAATAACAACATTTTCCCCGGCGGAAAGCATACTTTTCGCCTTTGAGGTTAATGCCAAAGTCACGGAAGGCTGAATTTTCATAAGTTTCTCTGATAGCTTCATTTATAGCATCCCCTACTTCTGTCACATTACGCTCAACACATCAACAGCATAAACTATCATAATATATACAATATTACAAGCGAGAAAATATCCCGCCGCCAGCCTGCGAGATTGGCGACGAGCGGAGTGAATTTCGCGTACTTTATGTACGTATATAGCCGTTTACCCCCCCATATACCCCAGGGTTGGCTCATGCTACATAAGCCAATCTGGTAGGTAAATTCGGGTGACGAGGATAGTGGGAGTTCAACCTCGTAGGTTGGTTGGTAGGGGCACATTGCATGTGCCCGCATTATACCATCCTACGAGGTTGAACTCGGGGTATTTTGTTAATGGTGTCTGTTCGCGGACACCACCAACCTCGTAGGATAGTGGTGTGGGGAGCCACCACTAACCTACGAGGTTGGTAGTTCAGAGACCCGTCGCGAAGGCGAATGTTAGTGAAAAACATCACAGCATGAACCCGCCCCCCCATATACCCCGTTTATTATCTTTTGCCTCTTGTTCGGCTTTTTTGAATCTTTTCAGATATTTTGTATTCGGCGGAATCACTAAAATTTTCGCGCGTCCGGCTTTTAAAATCTCTTCGTTAACCATTTTTCCCTCAGCATGAACATACGCGAGCCACCGCCCGTATTTATCGTATTCTTCAGAGTCAAATTCAAGTTCCACTCTCCCTCCACCAATAAGCTCACTATTAAGTTTTTTTGCGTCTAAAGAATAAGGCTCGGGCTTATACAGCCAAACTCCGCGCACGCGTTTTCTTATTTCAGGGGTATCAATTCCGATATAACGAACAAATTTTCCGTTTTGAAGCTGTATCGTGTCTCCATCAACAATACTCCGAACAAAATATCCGTCCCCAAGGGAAACATCGGAACCTTCTTCCAAACAACCGCTTATCAATAAAGCGGTTAGGACTCCCATCGTCCATAAGAAATACATCCTTTTTCGTCTCATCTAAAATTGCCTTTCCAAACTCTGTCTCAAAAACCAACCGGCTAACCAGCTAACTAACCAACCGATTTGCCGAAGGGCACAATTTATTTATCAAACATTCGGCGCAAATAGGGTTTCGCGCCTTACATATTTCACGGCCGTGCGTGATCAATAACCCGGATAAATTGCCCCATTTTTTTTTGGTAAAAAGGCTCATTAAATCCTTTTCTATTTTTACCGGATCAATGTTTTTAGTAAAATTAAGTCTCCCGCTAAGACGCTTTACATGCGTATCGACCGCTATCCCTTCATTTTTTCCGTAAGCGTAAAACAAAACAACGTTCGCTGTCTTTCGCGCCACACCCGGCAAACGAATAAGATTTTCCATTGTATCCGGAACTTTTCCGTTAAATTGCGTATCAATGATTCGAGCGGCGTTAATTATATTTTTTGCCTTATTCTTATAAAACCCGGCAGAGCGTATTTCCTTTTCAAATTTTTCCGAATCCGCGAGCGCGTAATCTTTTGCCTTTTTATATTTTTTAAAAAGGGCCGCGGTAATTAAATTTATTCTCGCGTCCGTACACTGCGCGGAAAGTATTGCCGCGACCAAAAGCTCCAGCGCGTTTTTATGCTTGAGCGCGGTAGTCGCGTCCGGATACGCGGAATCCAATATCTTATAAATTTCATTCGCAAGTTTACTATCCATAACGCTCCCCTCCCCATTCACGAGCGAGTTTAGAACCCGCCCCTACGAATTACCAACAAACTCCGCCAACATCCCCGTAGGGGCAACATTGCATGTGCCCATTAATACCATCCTACGAGGTTGTCGGCGGAAGATTTCACGGCCGGGCTTAGAACCCCGTCCCTACGAGGCCGAATCAATTAATTTTTTCATTCTTCGATTTAATGGAGCCAAATCATCTATGTGTACTTTTCCCGGATTTAATAAAAACATATGCTTTATCGCCAGAAGAGGGTTTTTCTTTAACTCTTCTATACTTACTTTAATATCATCGGTGCTGTCCGTCAATATTTTATATAAGTTATTGAACGTAAAATCATCGTTATTTAAATACGCGATCGCCGACGCGATTATTGCCTCTAACTGTACGACCGCGTACGGATCAAGTATTTGCTTTTCAAAATCCATATTAATGAACCACGCCTTCCCTGTTTCCAATGTTTGTTTCTGAGACGCGTTCAATCTGTCGAACGGTAATATCATGATTTCATTTGAGGAAGCTTTCTTTTCCTTCGTATCGTTAATAAGCTCATCCAGCTCCATGAACTTAAGCACATACGAACCGCGGCGTTTCATCGCGTCTCGTATACACTGCGGCAGGTCTTCCTGCGCGAGGGAGGCGTACCCTTTCCACACACGAATAATACAAGGGTCTCTTTCAATATTCGCCTCAGATGTCAACCTTCCAAGAAACGTATGCGCGAGATCCATTTGAATGCATTCTTTTATCGCGAAAGTTTTATTTTTTGAATAAGTATACCGTTCAAAAACAGGACTCTTTTTTTTAATACTAACACCCTGTTCAAATGTCATCTTAAATAAACCGGCAAAGTTTTCCTCAGTTTCCGCGCCATTTCTGCCTTTAAAAATCGGATTAATCTTGTACACTGCTTTTTTTTCGCGCGTAAGTATAGACAATCGAACAAGCCCTCTAAGTATTATGCTACGCATATTCGACTTATATTTTTCACAAAGAAAGGGGAGTTCACTCATGTTAAATTCTCGGAAACCGGATGTTTTATAAATTCCTTCTAAACATTCCGCGAAGGAATTTTGAGAACCATTGCATCCCATTCGCACAAGATTGGCGGCAAATATCTTTTCCTCAGGAGTTACTGCCTCGTTTTCAATATAATTTTTTAACTTAAATTCTAACTGCCGTATCCTTTCCCTTGAAAGTCCGTAGACGTCCCCTATTTCCTCCAATGTTTGTTCTAATCCTGTTTGCAAGACTTTAGGTACAAATCTTTTCTGAAATATTGCTAACACTCGGGGCGCGGAGTTTGGTTTCTCTTTTGCTTTTATTCTGTTTTCCACTCGCTCAAAAAAGCTTTCCAAAACCACTTTATTCTTGTTCGTACTAATTATATTTTCCACCTTTTCATCGCTTACAGCCATATCCCCTATCTTTTCTCCATTATTCATTTCGGACTTACCGTCATTTTTAGAATCCGAGTTAGAACCCGAAGCGTCAAGAAATACATAATCACCTCCCATTAGTTCCAGTAACATCTCTATTCGTTCAATTCGAAACCCGGTAACCTCAGAAATATGCTCTATTGCAATAGTCTTATCTCTTGGATTTATATTTGCTTCTCGACATTTGTTGAGAAACTTATTTAATTCCTCGTGAATATGCTCCGGCAAACGCATATCTTCTTTCTGGTATTTAATAAACCGCGATAAAAATAGCCTCATCCACCTAATAGCATATGTTGAAAATTTTTTCTTAGCACATGGATCATATTTCTTTGCCGCTCTGATCAGACCCAAAGTAGCCTCCGAAACTAATCGGTTTTTATCCATACCTATCCACCTATAATATTTCTTCACAACACCGAACGAAAGCCGAAGATTGGACGTAATTAGGCAATTTCTGGCCGCGAGGCACTCTTCTTCGCTTTCGCCCATCCGCTTTAGAACCCCTAACTTTATCTCGCCTATGTGTGTCAATAAGGGATATTGACAAATTTCTTGATAATATCTCTTATCCCAACCTTCCAAATAAACACTTTTTCCGTTATTATTTTCATTAGCCTTTTTAAACATAAGTTCACTCGGTATGGATCTAAAAAATTTTAGCCCTGCCTGATGGAGGGCTCTCTTCTCTTCTCCTTCATATTTCATAAAATCAACCGCGTTTAACGCGATCTTAAGCGTTTTAAATTCAGACGGCATTTCCGCGAGCATGTTTAAAACATTGATATTCAAACGAACCTGATCCGCGTCACTATTGGTAAAGTCCAAATAGCTGTCAAAAATTGTAACCGCGTTTTCAATTTTTTTGGGATATTTGCTCGCGGTTTTTCCTAGAACCTCCAAAACTTTTTGCTTTAAAGCCATCGACTGTGACGCCCAGACCGGGGACAATGTATGTATTCTTCCCCCTTTTTTCGCAATGATCAGCTTCATAAAAAGAACAGAAGATGATGGAACAGCAGAAGAACAAAATAGTAAAACTGCGAAAAGTAAGATTGTGGCGCACAAAAATATATTCTTTTTTTTAATTGGACTACTCCTATGTATTAAAATTTAGTTCATAGAAAGGTTTTTTAATAAGGGAGAAATTCGCGGGATATGTTTTTCAACAACTTGCCAAACCATCTCTCTATCTACGCCAAAATATTCATGAATGAGTTTATCCCGCATGCCTGCCATCTGTTTCCATGGTATGTCAGGATATTTTAATCTAAATTCCAATGGCAATTTTTTAGTCGCCTCACCTATCACTTCAAGACACCTTATGACAGCGCTTACCGTTTTTTTTATCCGCGCAAAATTCATCAAATGACATCCCTCCTGTAAAAGTTAGAATATCGCCGGAGACCTCGATTAAATCATTAATGTAATCCCTAATGTCTCTTTCTTTCATATCATTTGAACCTCTTTAAAATACGCTTCCCGATATAAGGTTTTAAAGCTTTACGTGAAACAAGGTCAACCTTAACATTCAGCAAATCAGACAGTTCCTGTTCCACATCAATAAATTCAAAAAAACTAATAGGCGCGGAAAAATCCACCAAAACATCAACATCGCTATGCTGTGTTTGTTCATTTCGCGTATATGATCCAAATACCCCTATTTGGCACATATGATATTTGCCGGTTAAATCAGCCTTATGTTTCCCTATTATTCTTTTTATTTCTTTTATGCCCATAACATTTATCCCCGTGTTTAGTATAGCATGAATCTTCAAAATTACGATAAAAAATTATTCCAAAACTATGAAATGAAACTCCTCCAGTTCTCCAAATATTATTCACCATTAACGGGCGGGTTTAAAACCAGCCCCTACGAATTACCAACAA
>CAYPYT010000001.1:13459-35060 GCA_964415105.1 uncultured Planctomycetia bacterium
ATTCACCATTAACGGGCGGGTTTAAAACCAGCCCCTACGAATTACCAACAACCATTCACTCCGCCGACAGGCTCCAATCATTTTCTTCTGAATCTTTTCTCTAGTTCCCCCGGCGTTATTTCGAGCGTCGTCGGTCTTCCGTGCGGACATGTAAACGGAAGATCGCACTTCGCCAACTGATCTAAGAGAGAGTGCATCTCTTCCCGATTCAACTTGTCTCCCGCTTTAATCGCGCTTCGGCAGGAAGTTAGTTTGATAAATTCATCTTCCAGTTCATTTTTAGCTTCAGCCCGTTCTCCAAGATCCGCGAGAATATCCATAATAACCGTTTTCACGTCACGTTCTTTTAATATAGCCGGTACCGCCTGCACAATAAAAGAATTGTCTCCGAATAATTCCACACTAAAACCTAAAGCATTAAACTTCTCAATGACTTTTTCCATTAAAACGGATTCTTTCGCCGTAAGGTCAATCCTGACAGGAAATAAAAGTTTTTGAGATTCTATGGGGGCGGATTTCAAAGCCTTACTGAAAAACTCGTAAAGAATCCTTTCGTGCGCCGCGTGCTGATCTACGATCCTGATATCCTCCGGTCTTATCTGTACTATGTAGCACCCGGCTATCTGAAAAATATCCGCCTTTTGAGTAAAAACAGGCCTCTCCCACATAGAAGAGGTCTCCTCACCCTTTCTATGCGGTTGTCTCGGAACAAACTCATCTAAATTATAAGTGAATTCCGTCTGAGTCTCAGAATTTTCGGAAATGTTATTTTTTCGCGGCTGTTCCATGTGCTCAGGATTAAAACCTTCATCAGAAAGATCATCAAGTTTTAGACGATCAAACCCTGATTTTATCGCGTTTCTTACGGCTATTTTTATTTCTTTTTCATCTTCAAATTTCACTTCAAGTTTCGCGGGATGCACATTTATATCAATTTTTGAAGAAGGAACCTTCAAAAACAAAATCGCAGACGGATACCGTCCCCGCTCAAGAAGACTGGCATACGCGCCGTATACGGCGTCACTTAAAACTTTGCTTCTTATGAACCGGCCGTTAACAAAAAACATCTGAGCGCGCCGGTCTTTCCGGCTGAATGACGGCCGGCTCACGTATCCGGTTACGTTATAAAGTGCCTCCGGGTTTGATACCTCTATCATATGGTCCGCTATATCTCCGCCTAAAACCAGCTTTATTCTTTCAGAAATCTTCATTTCTTTCCTCGCGTGAAGCAGGGTCCTATCCCCTTGCCGGAGCTTGAACTCAATACCCGGAAAGGCAAGAATAAACCTTGCCGCCACATTAACAATTTCAGCAAGTTCCGTTGATTCTTTTTTAAGAAATTTACGTCTGGCAGGTACATTAAAAAAAAGATTCTTCACCTCTACCGTTGTGCCTTGAGTTCTCGCCGCCGGACGCGATTGTAAAATTTCGCCGCTTTCCAAATAAAGCGAAGCTCCCTCTTCACTCGATTTTCGGGTGCTTATTATATTCATTTGAGAGACCGAACTTATACTTGAAAGCGCCTCCCCTCTAAATCCGAGTGTGGTAATACTTTCAAGATCTTTTATATCCCTTATCTTGCTTGTCGCGTGATGTAAACACGAAAGTTTTAACTCCGACAGAATCATGCCTTCGCCGTTATCGGCTATTCTTATAAGTTCCCCCCCGGCAGAACGCACTTCAATCTCTATACTGCTCGCGCCCGCGTCAATGGAATTTTCAACCAGTTCTTTAACAACGGACGCCGGGCGTTCCACAACCTCACCGGCCGCGATTTTTCCGATAACTTCTTTGGTTAAGATTTGAATTTTGCCGGGCGTCATAATAAATCCTTTCAACAGTTCCCCCGGTTTGCCGGTTAGTTTTTTAACCGACGAACCAACTACCCCGTCTCTTTTTTAAGTTCCGCTATTTTTTTAAGAGCTTCAATCGGCGTTAAATTGTCAACATCTATTTTTTGGATTGCGTCAATAAGAGAACGTTCTTTTTCAGTTTTATTGAAAAAATCCAAATGTTCTTCCGGCTTATCTTTTTTTTCCGAAAAACGAAAACGTATATTACCTGAAAAAGAATCTTTCTGAAGATTATTCAAAATTTCCCGCGCGCGTTTTACAACAGTTTGAGGCATACCGGCAAGTTTCGCGACATGTATACCAAAACTTTCATCACAACCGCCTTCTTTGATTTTGTAGAGAAAAATTATCTCTTCACCCCACTCGCGTACCGCCAAATGATAGTTTTTTATACCGCGCGTAATCTCCGTTAATTCGGTAAGTTCATGATAATGCGTCGCAAACATTGTCTTGGCGCCCGGGATATAACGTGAAATATATTCGACTACGGCCCAGGCAATTGAAACCCCGTCGAAAGTGCTTGTTCCTCTGCCGACTTCGTCCAATATGATCAAACTTCTCCCTGTAGCATTGTTGAGTATGTTCGCGGTCTCAAGCATTTCCACCATAAAAGTACTCATTCCGCGATACAGGCGGTCAGAAGCGCCCACTCTTGTAAAAACCCTGTCAATAACACCTATCACAGCTTCTTTCGCCGGAACGAAACTTCCCATTTGCGCCATAATTAAAATAAGCGCCGTTTGGCGTATAAAAGTGGACTTTCCGGCCATATTTGATCCGGTAATAATAAAAATTCTTCCGGTGTCCGCGGTCATACATATATCATTAGGCACAAATTCTTTATCTTTCAAAACTCTTTCAATGACCGGGTGGCGCGCGCGCGTAATATTGAGGTTACCTCCGGAATCCACCTTCGGGCAACAATATCTGTTTATTACGGCGCTTTGGGCCAAAGACGCCAAAACATCAATTTTTCCGATAAGGCGGGAGGCTTCTTTCAAGCGTTCAATTTCAGAAGCGCATTTTTCTCTTAGTCCGCAAAACGCTTCGTATTCCATATTTTTTGAGCGTTCCTCCGCGCCGATTATTTTCGACTCCCACTCTTTAAGCTCCTCAGTAACAAATCGTTCAGCATTAGTTAATGTTTGTTTACGAACATAATTCTCCGGAACAGCCTTTAAATTCGCGTTAGTCACTTCAATATAATACCCGAAAACCCTCGTAAACCCGACTTTCAGAGAACTTATTCCGCTTCTTTCAATTTCCTTTTTTTGAAGAGCGGATAGGGCGTCTTTCCCGTTTGAAAGCAGATCTTTCACTTCGTCTATCGCCGGATCATATCCCCGTTTTATAAGAGCGCCTTCTTTCAATGTGAGCGGAGGGGATTCTACAAGACAATCTTCAATCCAGTTTATCACATCACTAAAATCATCTAATCTTTGAACTATATCTTTGAGGCTGACAGGTATTTCAGTTTGAAATTCCTTTTTAATTTTTGCTATCGCTTTAAGAGAAGAAGAAAGAGTTCTCATCTCTCTGGCATTACAGGTTCCCATGCTCACTTTATTTGAAAGACGCTCGATATCGTATATATCCGAAAGTACTGTCCGCACATTTTCCCGAAAGTGATTGTTATCATAAAAATACCGCACTCCGTTTTGTCTTCGCGTGATTTTTTCAATATCTAAAAGCGGATTTAATATCCATGTTTTAAGATGCCGCGCGCCCATTGATGTACGAGTATGGTCAAGAACTTCCAAAAGAGTCCCTTTTGTTGAGGAATCTTCGTTGTTCTGAATAAGTTCCAAATGCCGACAGGAACTCTCATCAAGCACCATAAACTGGCTGACTTTATAAGTTGATATCCTGCTGATATTATTAAGTGGTAATTTTTGAGTGCGCTTTAAATATCTCAAAAGCGCGCCCGCGGCGCTTGAAGCCAGAGGCAAATTCCGGCAGTCGAAGGCATCGAGAGTTTTTACCGAAAAATGACGTTTTATTTCTTCAAGAGATAAATCATAATCAAACTGCCAATCCTCATTGACGGTTAAACTTCCCGAAAAAACATCTTTAAATTCCGAAAAAAACTCTTCTTTTGAAAAGCTCTCGGGGATTAAGCATTCTCGAGATGAAATTTTATATAACTCGGAAAAAAGATTTTCCGCGGAATCAAGCTCGGTAACATTAAATTCTCCGGTTGAGATGTCCGCGTACGCTAATCCGTAATTCCCGCCCCGCGGCGCGATCGACATTATATAATTATTGGCGGCATCCAAAAAATCATCCGCTATAAAAGTGCCCGGAGTTATTATTTTGACGACTTCCCGCTTTACGATCTTTTTCTCCGCGCAAGGCTCTTCCACTTGTTCGCAAATAGCTATTTTTTTACCGGCTTTTATAAGACGCGCGATATAATTATTCGCGGCGTGATGAGGTATTCCGCACATCGGTATTTTTCGGCCGCCGGAAGAACCTCTCGAAGTTAAAGTTATGTGAAGTATACTTGTCGCCTCAAGCGCATCGTCAAAAAACATTTCATAAAAATCACCGAGCCGAAAAAAAAGTATGGCATCTTTATGCTGATCTTTAATTTCTAAATACTGTTTAATCATCGGAGTAACACTGGATTCCATTTTCACCTCGCTTATTCAGTGAATCGTAATAGTCATTTTAAAACAAATTCCGTCTCATAGGTGAAAAAACCATGAAACAACACCAACCTCGCAGGTTATGCCAATTACGTTAATTAATTGCACATTTTAAACTACGAAAGATATGTATACGTTTATGTGTTTAGACTATTTTGTAGAACATAACAGATCCCCCGTCAAGCCCAGGGCTGGCTCATGCTGTGATTATTATTTGAACCACCAGCAAAATCCCCCAAGTTCAACCTCGTAGGATGGTAGTAAAGAACACTACCAACCTACGAGGTTGAACTTGCCATTTACGGGCGCGCGCACAGACCCGCCCCTACACTTTATCGTAAACACCAACCTCGTAGGTTAGTAGTAACCTACGAGGTTGGTGTTTTTATTTGGGGTTATGTTTTTACGTTTTGCCGCTCACTTATGCTATCCCTGGCTTGACCCCAGGAACATGCTATGAGACTCCATATAGGGCACGGCATGCCGTGCCCCTACGAACATTATTGAAAAGGGCCAAAGAGGCAAAGATTTTGAACATCATACTTTGACTCTTTGGCCCTTGTTAGACTTTCGGCGCCTTTTAATTTCCGATCCGCGCGCGAACGGCAGTTTTTATCCCATAGATTTTCTCTGAAACCGTTTAAAGATACCTTTTTTCGCTATTTTCTCCTGTTCCGTTTTTGCTTTTTGTTTTTTCACGTCTGTCCGCGTACGCGTTTCTTCTCTTTCTTCTTCTGTACCCGTATGAGTTTTCTTACTTGTCAATTCTGTTTTCGCCGAAGGTTCTTTTTTTTCAATTTTTTTCTTTTTCGTCTTTGATGAAATATCTTTTACAGTGTCTATCTTCAAAAGTTTATCATCGGAAATAGTCCTTTTTGTCAGTTCAATTACAGCCAACTGAGTTCCGTCGCCTTTCCGCCGCCTGTCAAGCATTATTCGGAGATATCCTCCGGGAATATCTTTATATAAAGGAGCCACTTTATCAAATAAAATTTTTACGACATCTTTGTCCCCGAGCTTGCTGAAAACCCTCTTTCTGGCATTTACGGAATCCGCACCATTTTTTGCCAGAGTTATAAGCGGTTCAGCGAATACTCTCAGAGCTTTAGCTTTTGCCACTGTCGTTCCAATACGCTGATACGTAAATAAACTTATGGCTAAATTCTTCAAGACAGCTTTACGTTCAGCTGTTTTTCTGCTTAATCTACCTTTTTTCTTACGATGCCTCATCTTTTATTATCCCTTCCCTCAATTTATAATGTTCTAAACTGCAAAATTAATCTTATTTTTCATCAACATCTTCAATTTCCAAACCTAAATGTAAATCCATCGACACAAGAACAGCGTTAATTTCATTTAACGATTTTTTTCCGAAGTTCTTATATTTCAGCATTTCCGTCTCTTTTCGTCTAACAAGATCACCTATCGTTCGAATATTAGCTTCCGCCAAACAATTTGAACTTCTCACGGATAGTTCAAGCTCAGAAATCGGTTTTGATAATTTTCCGAAAAACTCTTTTTTTTCTTTGGATTCCTCTTCAGCTTCCTCAAGTTCTTCCGGCAATTTACCCATTCCTATAAATACATCAAGATGCCTCTGCATGATATTTGTAGCGTAAAGAAGCGCTTCTTTCGGTTCCATACTGCCGTTGGTAAATATTTCAAGAATAAGCTTGTCATAATCCGTAAGGTGTCCCACCCTTGTATTTTCCACCTCAAGATTAACACGTTTAACCGGGGAAAATAAAGAATCAATCGAAATAACACCGATCGAATCCTCATTTGTCTTGTTTGTTACCGACGATACGTATCCTCTCCCTCGTTCAACTTTAAATTCAACTTCAAAAGTTTTGTCTTCGGTAAGTGTGGCAATATGGTGATCCGGATTAATAATTTCAACCGTTTCATCACATTTTATATCTTTAGCCGTAATTTCCCCTTTTTTGCTGACACTTATAAACATTGGTTTCGGGGTTTTAAAATGAGACCTTAAAACTAACCCTTTGATATTCATAATGATCTCAGCTACATCTTCATAAACCCCGGGGATCGTTGAAAACTCATGCAAAACACCTACGAATTTCGCTTGTGTCACAGCGGTACCTTCTATCGAAGAAAGCAGGACTCTCCGCAAAGAATTACCTATAGTCACACCATATCCCTTTTCAAACGGTTCCGCGATAACTTTTCCATAAGTGGGACTATATGTTGCTTCGTCAAATGTTATGTTCTTAGGTAATTCAAAATTCTTTAGTTTAATCCCCATACTAAATATCCTCCTTTAATGAGTCCCCGCTCCCGGTTTAAAAAAAAACCAGGGGGGATTATTTCTTACCCTCGTAATTATTTCGAATAGAGTTCAACTATTAGGTTTTCTTCTATTGTGAGACCTGTATCCTTCTTTGTGGGAAGGCGCTTAATCTTAACGGCAAGATTTTCAGCCGAGGTTTCAATCCATTCCGGAGTTCCTCGATCCTCAAGAACTTTAGCCGTTTCTTTAAGTTCTTTTATCTGAGAGTCATTGCCGTACATTTCTATTTCATCTCCCGTATTAACAAGAAAAGAAGGAATATTAACTTTCCGGCCATTAACCTTTACAAATCCATGACCCACAAGCTGTCGTGACGCGCTGCGACTTTTGGCAAAACACGCCCGGAAAATTAAATTATCAAGCCGGCACTCTAAAAGCTGGAAAAGAACTTCACCCGTAGCACCTTTGGATTTTTCCGCTTTCTTGAAATAATTTTCAAATTGCTTTTCAAGCACACCATAAATCCTTTTTACTTTCTGTTTTTCTCTCAGCTGAATCGCGTAATCGGATTTTTTTCTTCTTCTCATCTGTCCGTGCTGACCGGGCGCGTATTCTCTCTTAAGAAAAGCACACTTATCCGAAGTGCATTTTGCTCCTTTGAGAAACAACTTCTCCCCCTCTCCGCGACAAATCCTGCAGGATGCTGTAGTTCGTCTAGCCATTTAATTTTACTCCTTATTTAATTCATTACCGAACATTATTCGCTATCGCTAACAAAACACCTCTATATTCTTCTCTTCTTTTTAGGCCTGCACCCGTTGTGGGGTGTCGGAGTAAGATCCATTATACTTCGAACATTAACACCTTCAGACCTAATACTTCTAACAACACTCTCTTTGCTGGCACCGGGTCCGTTAAGAATAATTTCAGCTTCTCTCATGCCATGAAGTTTGGCTTTCTTCACCGCATCTTTCGCCGCGATACTGGCGGCGAAAGGGGTTGATTTTCTCGAACCCTTAAATCCGACTATTCCCGGAGAACTCCAACATAACACTTTACCATTAGTATCGGCTACGCTTACTATGGTATTGTTAAAAGTCGCGTGAACATATATTTTTCCGGTTGACACTTTCCGAATTATTTTTTTACGCCGTTTAACTTTTGCCTTCTTCTGCACAATTTACCTCATTTCTTTTCGTATTTTAATTCTTTTTATTACGCGGGTTTAACAACTTTGCGAGCTGTTTTATCTTTAAACGCGCCAATAGTTTTCTTTGGACCTTTTCTCGTCCTTGAATTTGTTTTAGTTCTCTGACCTCTGGTCGGCAGATTTTTTTTATGCCTGATCCCGCGATATGAAGCTATGCTCATTAACCGCTTTATGTTAGATGCCTGCAAACGGCGGAGATCTCCCTCAACTTGAAAAGATTCCTGTATAATATGCGTTATTGCTGTAACTTCTTTATCATCAAGATCTTTCGCTCTTTTATCCGGCGAAATACCCGCGTTTTTAAGAATTTTATTTGAACGCGCCAAACCTATCCCGTATATGTAAGTTAACGCGACTTCTATCCGTTTTTCTTTTGGTATATCAACACCTATTATTCTCGGCATTTCTCTGTCTCCTTATTCCTTACTTTTTTCAATTAAATTTCATTCTCTGCTTTTACACGTTTTTGCTTTTTTCCCGCCAAAGGTGTCCCCCGCCTCCGGCGGGAATTTTCGGCATACCCTCTTAGAACTTGCGGGTACTATCTTGCCATTAAAAAATCAACCTTGTCTCTGTTTATGTTTGGGATCTTTACAAATTACTCTTACGACCCCTTTTCTTCTGACAATTTTACAATTTGAACACATTTTTCGAACACTTGGTCTTACCTTCACAATTATTTCTCCCTTTTTATAACCCGCCCCCTATTTAAATCGTATGGGGAAAGCTCTATAGTAACTTTATCTCCGGGCACAATTCTTATAAAATACATCCTCATTTTTCCGGAAACATGGGCAAGCACCATATGCCCATTTTCAAGCCGAACCTTAAACATAGCGTTCGGCAATGTTTCTACGATCTCACCAACGGCAACAATTGCTTCTTCTTTCGGACTCATGTTATTATCTCCGGGTTTTTAGATCTGACAATGATCGTATCCTCAAAATGCGCTGACAACTTACCATCCAATGTTACCGCTGTCCATCCATCCGGCATTATTTTCACTTTTCTCGTTCCAAGGTTGATCATAGGTTCAATAGCCAAAACTAAACCTTCTCGAAGAATCGCGCCTTTGCCTTTTTCGCCCCAATTCGGAACTTCAGGGGTTTCATGAAGCTCTCTACCGAGACCGTGTCCAACAAACATCCTTACCTCTTTAAGACCGATCTTCTTCGCCGTAAGCTGAATCGCGTTGGATATATCTGAAACCCTGCCTCCGGAAACCGCTTTCTTTATGCCTTCCCGCAAACACAATTTTGTGCCGGCAATAAGCCTCGAAGCCTCCCGGCTGACTTCTCCAACGCCGAATGTCCGCGCGGCATCCGTAAAATATCCATTTTTCAGTACACCTATATCAAGACTTATAATATCGCCTTCGGCCAACAAAACATCTTCTCGCGGTATGCCGTGAACCACAACTTCATTAACGGAAGCGCATATTGTAGCCGGATATCCTCGATAACCTTTAAACGCCGGTTTCGCGCCCAAGTCCCGCGTCAGATTCTCCACTTCTCGATCCAATTCCAAAGTGGACACTCCCGGTTTTATTTTTTCCTCAACAAAGGAAAAAATCTTTTTTAAAATCGCGCCGGATTCACGAATCTTTAAAATCTCATTTTTATCGGTCAGAATCGTCATTAATCAAATTCTCATTTTTAAAAAGAGCGGCTATATCCTCAAAGAGCTCTTCGGCCGGAAGATCGCCGTTCACCTGATAAACTAATCCCTTTTCCTCGTAATATTCGATTAGATCCTCCGTGCGCTTTTCATATACTACCAAACGATTTTTTATCGTTTCCGGCACATCATCCGCGCGCTGTATTAATTTCACACCGCATAAGTCGCAAATATTCGGCGTTTTCGGAGGAATATTGGTAATATGATAGTTCTTGCCGCATTCCGGGCATAAACGCCGTCCGGCGAGCCTTTGAACGGCTATTTTCTCGGAAGTCTTAAGATACAAAACCATATTCAGCGTCCGCTTTTCTCTATTCAAAGATTTATCTAATGATTCCGCTTGCGAACGGGTTCTCGGATATCCATCGAGAATCACGCCGGCGGCGGCATCCGGTTTCATCATGCGGTTAATTACTCCCCGCGTTACAATTTCATCCGGGACAAGTTCCCCTTTATCCACAAAAGACTGTATTTTTTTGCCCGTTTCACTTCCCTCTTTTATCGCCTCCCTCAGCATATCTCCCGTAGAAATATGCAAAAAGCCGTAAGCTTTTTTTAAAAGCACCGCCTGTGTCCCTTTACCGGCTCCGGGCGGACCTAAAAGCACAAGATTGATAACTTTCTTTTCTATCATGACAATCGTCCTCTGACTCTTCCCTTTTTCAAAAATCCTTCGTAATGTCTCATAAGCATGTGCGACTCAATTTGACGCATTGTATCAAGCATAACACCCACTATAATAAGAAGCCCCGTTCCTCCGAAAAAACTCGCTACTAGAAAAGGAATACCGATCTGGCTGTTTATAACACTCGGCAATACAGCGATTATTGTAAGAAAAATCGCGCCGGGCAAGGTTATTCGCGTCATAATAAAATCCAGATATTCCGCGGTCTGTTTCCCCGGTCTTATCCCCGGAACAAATCCTCCGAAACGTTTCATATTATTCGCCATATCAACGGGGTTAAATGTGATAGCCGCGTAAAAATAGCAGAAAAAAAGTATTAAAAGCGAATAAACAACGTAGTAAAGCGGCTGTCCCATCATTAAAGCGCTTGCTACGCCCTGCAAAGCTCTATTCGGAACAAAACCCGCGATAGTCGCGGGAAACAATATTATCGATTGCGCGAATATGATCGGGATAACTCCGCTTTGGTTAACCCTTAGAGGGATATAAGTGCTTTGTCCCCCGTATATTTTTCTGCCGACAACCCTTTTCGCGTACTGTACGGGGATTTTCCTTTGCCCCTGAGTAATAAGCACAACCGCCACAATAACCGCTACGAACATAAAAGCAAGAAACACTATCTTGAACGGATCTATTTGGGCTTCTCCCCCGGCACCGGGAGAGGCCAGTGAAATAAGCTGAATTATTGCCGCCGGAAGTCTGGAAACGATACCCGCGGTGATAATCAGGGAAATACCGTTACCAATCCCGCGTTCTTGAATCTGTTCTCCGAGCCACATGATAAAGGCGGTTCCCGTAGTAAGTGTAACTACCGTCAAAATACGAAACCCCCAACCGGGATACTGGACGATCTGCATACCCTGAAAATGAGCGGGATTTTCAAGCCATAGCGCGATAAAAAATGACTGAACAACGGAAAGAACAACCGTACCATATCTCGTATATTGGGTTATTTTTTTTCTGCCTTCTTCGCCCTGCCTTGCAAGCCGTTCCAAAACAGGCACAACCGTCGTCAAAAGCTGTAAAATAATTGAAGCGGAGATGTACGGCATAATACCTAAAGCAAATATCGTCAAACGCTGCATCGCGCCGCCGGAAAACATGTTCATAATGCCGAACAATGTCCCGCCTTGAGTTTTCGCTATGTTATCAAAGAACTGAGCTAACTTAAGACCATCTATCCCCGGTGTCGGAACAAACGCTCCGATCCTGTAAACCGCGATTAAGCCTAAAGTGATCAAAATTTTTCTTTTCAGATCCGGGATCTTAAAGATATTCGCGATTGCTTCGAACACATCGTCTCCAATTGTCGTTAGTCAGTTAGCCGCGAGTCATTAGCTTACCTTCACGGTACGCGCTTACATGAAAAACACCGTTCACCATTCAAGGGCACGGCATGCCGTGCCCCTACTTTTGTATCGAGTCTTTATATGAAATAATCTCAACTTTACCATCCGCGTCTTCAATCGCTTTTTTCGCGGAAACAGAAAAATATCCGGCCTTTACAGTTATCGCTTTATTAAGCGTTCCTTTACCAAGAACTCTAAGCGGAAGCTGTTTCTTTTTTATGATCTTATTTTCTAACAAGAAATCTTTATCTACAAGAGTTCCGTTTTTTATTAACTCTGATTTTTGGAAAGTATCGATATTGATTATATTCCACTTCTTTGCCCATTTGTTTGTAAATCCTCTTTTGGGAACACGCCTTACTAACGGCATCTGTCCACCCTCAAAACCAGGGGTATAAACTCCGCCGCCGGACCTGGATTTGGCGCCTTTATGCCCTCGTCCGGAAGTCTTACCCCGTCCGGATCCTATTCCGCGTCCGAGACGTTTCGCTTTCTTTTTATCCGCGCGCGGCTTTCTAATGTCTTCTATTTTTAATGCCATTTTATTTCCCTTTTCTTATTCGATCGTGCCCTCTATGCTCTTCTTTTCAGCCTTAATTTCTTAAATCCGTTTATGGTGGCTCTGACAACATTTATCGCGTTCCTTGAACCCAAACTTTTTGTAAGTATATTTTTAATGCCGACCGCGTCACAAAGCGCCCTTACAGGTCCTCCGGCAATCACACCCGTTCCGGCACCGGCAGGTTTCAACATAACTCTGGAAGCCTTGAAAACACCTATAACTTCATGAGGAATGGTATCCCCCGCGACATCCACTTTGAAAAAATTCTTTTTCGATTTCGAAGTTCCTTTTTTTATAGCTTCAACCACTTCGTTCGACTTGCCGAATCCCATACCAACATTCCCGCTCCCGTCACCGGAAACAACTAAAGCGCTGAAAGAAAAATTCTTTCCGCCCTTCACAACTTTTGATACTCTGTTTATCTTTATGACACGTTCAATATTATCGCTTTCATTCGCTCGAACAAACTTTTGCCGAGGCTTGAAGTTAGAAGATTTTCCAGGCATTTTCGCGTCATTAGTTTCAGTAACCGTGCCCTGATCTTTTTTATCTTCAATAGCGCCTATATCTTTTTTTTCCTCTTTTGACATCTATCCTCCCTATTCCGATTCGCCGCTCAGTCGGTTCATCGGTTAAACGGTTCGCCGGTCATTTTATCCAATTAAACACCAAACTCCCTTCCCTGCTTCCGCGGGGACAAGTTTCGAGTGGATTAATTCGCGTTATGATCTATGCTCTTTAAAATTCCAAACCGTGTTTTCGCGCCGTATCCGCGACAGTTTTCACAACACCGTGATATTGATATCCCGAGCGGTCAAAAACCACTTTTTTTATACCTTTCGCGATAGCACTTTTAGCTATGTTTTCACCTACGATTTCAGCAAATTTTAAGTTTTTGCGTGTATACGCTTTAATTGTGTCTTTTAAAACCTTTGTATTTGTAGATGTTCCGCATAACGTCTTGCCTTCGGAATCATTAACGATCTGGGCGTAAATGTTTCTGTTGCTTTTATGGAGACACAAGCGCGGACGAATCTCTGTCCCGCTTATTTTTCTACGAATCGACCTTTTTCTCCTGTTTCTTCTTTTCACCTTATCCATAATCTTCCACCCCTCTAAACACCATTCATGATTCACGGACGGTCGCTTACGTCCGCCCCTGCGCAATTCACCAAACTAAGATACACTCTTGCCCTGTTTATGCCGTACGTATTCTCCCTCATATCTAATACCCTTGCCTTTGTAAGGTTCGGGAGGAAAATAATCTCTAATTTCAGCCGCTACTTCCCCAACTTTCTGTTTATCTATTCCTTTGACCAATATCTCAATCGCGCTCGGCGTTTCCATAACAACGTCTTCAGGCGCTATATGTTTGATGCTATGAGAAAAGCCAAGATCTAAAACCAAGGTCTTACCTTTCATCTGGGCTTTATACCCCACACCTTGGATCTGAAGCTTTTTAACAAATCCGGTTTTTATTCCGATGATTATATTCTGAACCAAACTCCGGATCGTACCGTGCATGGCTCTATCTTTTCGAGAATCCGAAGGTCTTGTAATTATAATTTCATTGCCTTTAATTTCCGCTTGAAACTTGTCAGCAACAATAAACTCACTTACTTTCCCTTTGCCCTCAATCTTTATTACGGTCGCGTTTATCTCGACCTTGATTCCTTCCGGAATTTTTATCGGTCGGCTTCCTATTCTTGACATCTATCCTCCACTAGTTTAGCGTATAGTTCACGGTGTTTAGAACACCCTATGGGACATCTCCTCATCAAATACCATTTACTTTCCACTCGTCAACCCTACGTCTAACAACCCCGCGAACAAACAAAAACCATTTACCATAAACTTGTTCACCATCTACTACCATATCTGACAAACCTGTTCTCCGCCCACTCCCTGATTTTTTGCTTCTTCGCCCGTTAATAGTCCCTTGCTTGTAGAAAAAATCGATATACCGACACCGCCCATAACACTCTTTATTTTTCTGAGCGGGACATACTCTCTGCGTCCGCACTTTGAAATTCGTTTTAATTGTTCCATTACGGGGGTTCCATCCTCAAGATATTTCAAATAAACCTTTATCTCTCCCTGTTTGGTATCTTCAATTTTCTTATAATTGTCAATAAACCCTTCTTTTTTTATGATTTCCAAAATACCCTCAATGATGCTTGATCTTTTCACGATAACAGACTTTTTCCCGACCTTTATCGCGTTTCTTATCACTGTTAACTGATCAGCTATTAAATCCGTAACACTCATTCCGTTCTCCTTTTAATGAAACATGGTTTCAGTTGCAACTCACAGACCTCACCCCGTTAGGGCGCGTACCTCTACCCTGCCGGTACCATTTAGACGAATTTAGCATCAATTTACCAACTTGCTTTTTTAACTCCCGGAATATTTCCGCGTGAAGCTAATTCCCTAAAACAAATCCGGCATAATTTAAACCTTTTTAAATACCCTCTTTTCCTACCGCATATCTGACATCGCGTAACAATACGCGTACTGAACTTAGGAATTCTTTTTGATTTTTCCATCAAAGATTTTTTTGCCATTTACATTCCCTTTTATATTCGCGAACAGCTATGATCGACGCGTAAGCTAAATCTCTCACCATCCATCAAAAACTATTCACCATTTGAAATTCATTTTTTCGCGAAAGGCATACCAAAACCAGCTAAAAGGCTTTTACATTCCTGCCCTGTTTTCGCCGAAGTTACAAAACATACATCCATACCATGCGCTATTGGAATTTTGTCTAATTCCAATTCCGGAAATATCGTTTGTTCCTTGATCCCCAACGTATAATTTCCGTGCTTATCAAAAGCCGTAACCGAAATACCTCTAAAATCTCTGATCCTGGGTATAACAAAATTTATCAATCTATCCAAAAACTCATACATTCTTGCTTTTCTAAGCGTTACTTTGTACCCTACAGGAGCACCATCACGTATTTTAAAATTAGAGATCGATTTTTTCGATCTCGTAAGAGCTGGTTTTTGACACGCTATAACCGCTATTTCATCTCTGACGGGCTCAATCAAATCTTTCTGGTTCGCCATTTTTCCGAGCCCCACGTTTATTACAATTTTTTCCAAACGCGGCACTTCCATCGTATTCTTATGTCCATACGTCTTCATTAGCTCAGGAACTATGGTTTTTTCGTATATTTCTTTTAAAGTCGCCATTTTTTTCTTTCCCTTTTTAATTCCGCGCGTTCATATTCGTTCATTTGTCCGTTTATTATTTACGGGCCCCGCCTACGACAAAACTTCTTTACATTTTTTACAATAACGAACTCTGCTTCCGTCTTTTAAAACATCGATTCCGACCCTTGCCGCTTGGCTGCAGCCTTTACAAACAATCGCTATATTGGACAGATCAAGAGGCGCTTCACGCTGTATTATTCCGCCCTGTTCATCTTGACGAGAACGCCGCGCGTGCTTTTTTGTAAAGTTTACACCTTGAACTATAGCCCTTTTCTTTAGGGGATACACTTTCAAAACTTTACCGGTCTTGCCTTTATCTTTACCCGCGAGTATCTTCACTATATCATTCATTTTTACGTGCAACATATTTCTACCTTTTTTGTTTTTAAAGAACCGAGCAGTGGGGAAATTTTCACCCGACCGTTCAAATAACTTCCGGCGCCAGTGACACTATTTTCATAAAATTCTTTTTTCTCAGTTCTCGTGCTACCGGCCCAAATACACGCGTAGCCCGAGGATTTCCATCTTTATCGATAATAACTACCGCGTTATTGTCAAACCTCAAAACACTTCCGTCTTTTCTCAAAATGGGATATGCCGTACGCACGACGACACCGCGCACAACTTCACCTTTTTTCACTTCCGCGGTCGGAGAAGATTCTTTTATCGCGCATGTAATTATGTCCCCTATTTCTGCCGTAGCTTTGCCGGATCTGCCTATAACACCGATCATTGACGCTTTCTTCGCGCCGCTGTTATCCGCGACATCCAATTTACTTCCCATAATAATCATCGCAAGTTTCTCCCTTTACGCTTTTTTTAGAATCTCAATAACCTTCCAACATTTATCTTTTGAAATTGGTCTGGTTTCTTTTATTTTCACGACGTCACCGAGAGTGACTTCATTTTTTTCATCATGCGCTTTAATTTTCACATGTTTACGCACAAATTTCTTATAAAGCGGATGTCTTTTTCGTGTATTCAATTCAACCGTAACGCTTTTATTCATTTTATCGCTAATGACCGTACCAATAATTATTTTTTCCTTAGGTTTACTCACCTTCACTGCTTTTCTCCTTTAAAATAGTGTAACACCTCGCGATATCCTGTCTCAAAAACCGAAATCTACTCGGTCTTTCAACTCTCCCTGACACGACCTCACTTCGCATTTTAAACAGTTCCTCTTTTAGTCCAAGAAGTTTCTGTTCTATTTCAGCTTCCGTCATATTTCTTATTTCCTGCCCTTTCAAACCTTTCCTCCTCTCGAAACAAACTTCGTTCTCATAGGAAGTTTATGCGCCGATAATCTGAAAGCTTCTCTTGCCATCTCACTCGGAACGCCTTCCATTTCAAAAATAATACGTCCCTTTTTAACAACCGCGACCCATCCCTCCGGAGAACCTTTTCCTTTTCCCATACGCGTCTCGGCGGGTTTCTTAGTTATGGGTTTGTCCGGAAACACGCGTATCCATAGCTTCCCGGCTCTACCTGTTTCCCTCATAAGCGCGACTCTGGCGGCTTCAATCTGCCTATCGGTCATCCATACCGTTTCTAAGGTCTTTAACCCGTATTCTCCGAAATCCAAACTACTGGCCAAAAAACTTTTGCCTTTTCGTTTGCCTCTCTGCTGTTTTCTGAATTTTACGCGCTTAGGCATCAAAGCCATATCTATTTACTCCTCCCAAATTGATTTCAAATTGACACTTTACTTTTTTTCTTGTCTTCCGTCTTCTGGGTTTCCTTTTCCTTGTTCAGCTTATCACTTTTGTATATCCAGACTTTTACCCCGATAATGCCGTATGTCGTTTTAGCTTCTGAAAAACCATAATCAATATCGGCGCTTATTGTCTGAAGCGGAATTTTCCCCCATTTATATCCCTCAGAACGCGCTATTTCCGCGCCTCCCAAACGACCTGAACATTTTATCTTGATCCCTTCTCCGCCCGCGTCCTTATGCGCCTGAATAGTTTTCTTCATCGCGCGTCGAAACGCCACCCTTTTTACCAGCTGAAAAGCCAGGTTGTCAGAAACAATTTTCGCGTCCAGCGCCGCGTTTTTTACTTCCAGTATATCAATAAACACTTTGGTTGCCGCGCCTGCCAACTTCTGTACATCTTCTTTTAATTTCTCTATCTGCACACCCTTACGACCGATGACCATGCCGGGTCTTCCGGAAAAAATCATAACTTTCACTCGATTGGTCGCTCTTTCTATATCCACACGGGATACTTTAGCCATTGACATATCTTTTTCGATCAGTCTTCGTATTTTCTCGTCCTGAAGCAGTTTTTCGGCAAATTCTTCTTTTTTAGCGAACCAACGGCTGTTCCAAGTACGCGTCACACCGATACGAAAACTTATTGGATTAACTTTCTGTCCCATACTCTATGCTCCCTGACCCTTCTTTTTCCGGTTTTTTGTCTCACTTTTTTTATCCAGTTCAATATATATGTGCGCGGTCCTATGCCTTATTGCCGTCGCCCGTCCCATCGTTGCCGCTCTAAAGCGCTTAAGCATGGGACCACAATTAATTCTAATGCCCGAAATAAAAACTTCTTTCGAAAGCAATTTTTCAGAGAGTGCGTTATTCGCGTTCGCGAACGCGGAGCTTATAACTTTCATTATAGGCTCTCCGGCTCGTTTATTGATATTTTTCAAAATGGAATTCGCTTCTTCCACCGTTTTTCCCTTTATCAAATCACTAACCAACCGGGACTTACTCGCTGAAATCCGCACATATTTCGCTACTGCCTTTGAGATCATTTTATCCTCCGCCTACAAGTTACAAGTTTCAGGTTTCACGTTTCTGGTTACCCGCCGAAGGCGGGTCCGCCTTCGGCGGAAAACCTGTAACCTGTGACCTGTAACTTGAAACTTGTAACTACTTAAGTTTTTTCCACCGAAGTTTTTGTTGCCGCTCCGTGACTTCTAAAAGTTCTTGTCGGAGCAAATTCCCCTAACTTGTGCCCAACCATGTTTTCCGTAAGAAATATGGGGAAAAATTTTTTTCCGTTATGCACGGACATTGTTATCCCGACAAATTCCGGCATGACAACAGACCTTCTAGACCATGTTTTTATCGGTTTTTTACTGCCGGTCTCTATCATTTTCAGTACTTTTTTTTTGAGACTTTCATCAACAAAAGGCCCTTTTTTAATCGACCGTGCCATATGTTATTTCCTCCGTTTTACTATCTTATTATTCGACGCTTTTTTCTTTTTACGTGTTTTTAAACCTTTGGTTATTTTCCCCCACGGAGTACACGGATGTCTTCCTCCCGACGATTTTCCTTCGCCGCCGCCCATTGGATGATCTACCGGATTTTTGACAACGGCTCTCGATTTCGGACGTCTGCCGAGATGCCTTGTCCTGCCTGCCTTACCGTATGATACATTCTCATGATCAACGTTCCCTACTTTTCCGATCGAAGCGTAACAATCCTCTTTCACTAAACGAACTTCCCCGCTAGGCATACGAAGATGCATATTTTTTCCGTCTTTGGCATCCAGCGTCGCGCTATTGCCGGCACTTCTCGCGATCTTAGCGCCACGTCCCGGATCCAATTCGACGCAATATACTTCCGACCCGATCGGAACTCTTTTAAGCGGCATGGAACAACCTGTTTCAATCTTCGCGTTTAAACCACTTGATATAACATTTCCGACATTTAATCCTACCGGCGCGATAACATATTTCTTTTCTCCGTCTTCATACTGGACAAGCGCGATCCTCGCGGAACGATTAGGATCATATTCAATCGCCTCGACTGTCCCGAAAATATCTTTTTTCGAATAACGGAAATCGATCAAACGATATCGCCTTTTATGTCCGCCGCCTCTCGCGGTTACGGTTTTGCGCCCATTATTGTTACGTCCGCCTTTTTTTCTGAGAGCCCTGGTTAGGGCTTTCTCCGGCGTGGTTTTGGTGATATCTTCAAAAGACGTCATACTCCCCCAACGTCTCCCCGGGGAACTAGGTTTAAATTTTTTGACAGCCATATTACGTTACCTCTATTCTGCTGTCAGATTTCAACGTAACAACAGCTTTTTTCCATCCCGCCGTCATACCTTCATGAAATCTGACTTTCTTTTTCTTGCCTTTTACGTTGATTATATGCACCATTTTGACTTTAACGTTATAAATATCCTCAACGGCATTTTTGATATCTATTTTGTTGGCTCTTTTATCCACCTTAAAAAGATATTTATTCTGCGTAAGAAGATCCGAACCTTTTTCCGTACGAACCATGTTTTTGATAATATCGTGTGTTATCTTCATTTTAACCTCTCCACCAATTTCAAAAATGCGTCCTTTTCAATCACAAGGCATTCATTCAGCAAAACATCCCTCGCGTTAATGTTCCTGCCTTCCATTAAACTCACGTTTTTAAGATTTCCGGAGGCGCGTTTTACCTCGGGAGACACCTCATCAACAATGACCAGTGTTTTCCCGCTTGTTTTAAGGTTGGATAACACTGAACGAAATATTTTAGTTTTTACTTCTTTCAGTTCTATTTTCACTATCGGCTTTATCCCGTTTTCATTAAGCCTGGCATTTAAGCTCGATACGAGCGCCTTGCGAATAGCCTTCTTAGGCATCAAATATCCGAAATCCCGCGCCCTCGGTCCGAACGCGACGCCGCCGTGGCGCCATAAAGGGTTTCTGGAAGACCCGACTCTGGCTCGCCCCGTACCTTTTTGCCTCCACGGTTTCACGCCGCCGCCTGAAACTTCAGCTCTCGTTTTAACCGCCGCGACACAACGCCTGCTATTTTCCTCATACATCTTCTTTACTTCATAAAGAAGCGTTTTATTGACACGCCCGTCAAATATTTTTTCATCCAAGTTAATATGATCTACGACTTTGCCGTTCAAATCACAAACGTCCAGCCTGCTTTTAACTTCATCCATCTTTTTCTCTATTCTTTTTATCATTTTAGGTTTTTCCCGCTTAGTTTTTTTTCACGTTTTTTTCGTTTGTTTCGGTTTCTCTTTCATCGCCTGATGCCTTGATTCTCGGCGATAGAACCCTTTTTTTCGCGTATCTGATCTTTAAATATGTCCCGTTCGCGCCGGGGAGAGCCCCCTTTACCGCGATAGTATTATTTTCCGTGTTTACATCAACCACCTTCATATTCTGTACGGTCGTCCATGTATTGCCGAGATGCCCGGGCATACCATGCCCCTTCATAACACGCGAAGGATAGGAACTTGCCCCGATCGAACCCGGAGCACGGTGGGACATGGACCCATGAGTTCCTTGTCCGCCTTTCCATCCGCATCTTTTCATGCCGCCCTGAAAACCTTTTCCTTTCGAACGACCTTCAACGTCTAAAAAATCTCCCTTTTGAAAAATGCTGTTAGTTACTTCGTCTCCCACTTTGACATCAGTAACTTCTTCTAATCGAAATTCACGAACGAATCTTTTCGGTTTCAATTTATTCTTTTTTAGATACACTCTTTGAGGTTTATTAATTCGGCTCTCTTTAGTATCACCAAAACCTAATTGCACGGCATTATATCCATCTCTATCTAAGGTTTTAACACACTGCACCGTACACGGCCCCGCCTCCAGAACCGTTACCCCGACTCTATTGCCTTCTTCATCAAAGATCTGCGTCATTCCAATTTTTTTCCCTAATATTCCCGAACCCATCTCTGCCTCTTTATGTTTATGGTGCTGTTATTTTAATCCCGACATTATTTAATTTCTACGTCTACCCCTGCCGGCAAATCAAGCTTGCGTAGCGCGTCTACCGTCTTTGCTGTCGGATCAACAATATCCAAAAGCCGTTTATGTGTTTTTATGTCAAATTGTTCACGTGATTTTTTGTCGACGTGAGGAGACCTCAAAACCGTATAAAGTTCGCGTCTCGTCGGAAGAGGTACCGGTCCGACTATGGACGCGCCAGTTTTTTTTACAGTTTCAACGATTTCTTCCATCGACATGTCAAGCAACTTATGATCGAAGGACTTTAGACTCAATCTTATTTTTGCCGCTTTTAAATTCTTTGCCATTATGTCTCCATTTATACGTTGCACGCTCCACGTTACACGTTTTTAAAAGCGCGCGGCGTGTAGCCTGAAACCCTTCTTTATTCTTTTATTTCCGATATAACTCCCGCTCCCACTGTGCGGCCGCCTTCTCT
>CAYPYT010000002.1:0-28614 GCA_964415105.1 uncultured Planctomycetia bacterium
AAAGTGGAGTAAATTTTTTAAAGGAACCGCAAAATTCCACTTTTGACACAGTCTGTTCGCGCGAATGACATTTTTGGACATTTCGCGACAACCTCAAAATAGTCCATAAGGCTGGAAATGTGCATGAATGTTGATTTAACTGTACCTTGTTTTGTTTAAATGGGTTACAAGGAGTTCACCCATTATACCGACATAAGAAGTTTTTCCATTCTTTCATTGAGATTTTTCAAATCATTCGGATCCTTTATGAGAACCGGATCGAGAAGAAGAGTTAACAGGGTGGGATCTTTCTTTAGTTGCTCTATTGTAACATCGATATCGGCAGTGTTATTCGTAAGAATATTACATATATTTTTAAACGCTAAATCATTATTGGCTAAGTAGGCGACACTTGCCGCGATTATGCCTCCTATATGAAAAAATCTTTCGTGACTTATTTTTCTTCTGTCGTAATCAATGAATATAACATGAGCGTTCTTAAGTTTTGATAAATTTTCTTGAACATATTGTTCTTTGAACGGCAGAACAATAACTGTGTTATCATTATTTCCATCCGAGGTTAACGCGAAATCCACAAGTTCTTTTACCGATTTTTTTTCGTCCGTTATGTTTCCAAAATCTATTTTATAACCCTTGTTTGATAAATGCGTACGTATTTTCTGCAAAATTTCTTTTTGTTCCCGCGAAACCGCGTATCCGCTCCACATTTTTATTACGTAGTCATCCTTTGTTTGTTTTTCCACAGCTGTTTCAAGATTTCTGTGCAGTATTTCAAGTTTTACTCTTTCTTTCACCGCGGGTATTTTTTCTTCCGGTATGGAATATCTGTCTAACGGACATTCCTTTCCTTTCAGACTGGTTTTTAGTTTGATATTGTAAATAGCTTCAAGATTTTTTTCGGTTTCTTCGCGGGTAGAGCCACTCATGGCAGGGTTTATTCTGTAATGCTTAGGCTTACCTTTTACCGGCAATAAAATACCGATTTCCTTTAACATCCGAACTTCTATATCCACCGTACTCGGCTTGTGCGATGTTCTAAGCGCGTATAAAGATTCTTTACTGAACTCTTCGAATTTAAAGTTTCCAAAACTAACGCGTAATGCCTCGGCGGGCGAACCCGGCGGTAAGGATTTATTTATAGTTTTTTCTTTCATCAACTTTTTAAACTTTTCACTTCCATTATCTGTCAGTTCGAAATTACCTCTGAACGGATTTACTCTCATTAACAGAACGGATATTAGATCTGCCATTTGTTTGTATCTTTCAGCTTTTTCAAATTCTTTGATAATCTTATCTGCCTGTTCTTGACCCATCATGCCGTATAATGCTTCTTTTCTAGATCTCGGAGGGTCTTCTTTCATTAGCCCTGTATTTAAGCTCCATCGCCCTGTATCCATATTGTTTTCAACAGAATCGGCCTCTTCTTTCAAATCCTCGATCAACGCTTCTATTTCTCCGACAGAACATTGAGACATATCTGAATCCTTTTTGATCCCCCTTTTTATCAACCCCGTCGCTTTTTCAAGAAGCAGCATATTATATATCCTCGCTATCACATTCCTCACTTTTATTACCTTTTCTTCTTTATGCCTTTTTTCCAAGATCGCTTTAATTTCTCTCCAATCTTTTTTTCTCATTTCTTCTAAAGAACATCCTATCGCCTCAGGTATATTTACATCTTCACCTGAATTCTTACTATTATCCTGTATCGATTTTTGAGAAGTATCAGCCCATTCTAAAACGTCTCCAACAACCGTCTGTTTGTCCCGTTTACCCATATTTAATCTGCCAAACATGGCATGTAAGAAGCCATTTTTTCTTTCATTATGATGGTCTATTACATCGCATATCGTCCTTTGTATCCCTGACGCCGGAAGATATTTTTTTCTGAACGCATTGCCGGCGGGTTTTTGGTCCTCTTCTGACCACTTTAGTATTACAATCTTGACAAAATTAAGCTTTGCTCTTTCATCTTCAACCGCGTTAAGTATCGCGATCCACTCTTCCGGTATTGAAATCCCGCTATCAATTTTATCCAAAGCTTTCAGGCAATAGAACCCTTTCCACATCTCGTTTTCGTCAAAAGGAGATAGCGTTGTTACTATTTCTCCCATCAAAAACGGTGCTAATCCTATAGACGGTCTTATTTCAGACATGTAAATCGCCGCTTTGTATTGGATTTCGGCAACGGGATCTTCTAACGCTCCTAAAATAATCTCCAGATATTTGGGCTTATCTAATCTCGTTAAAACTTCAAGCGCTATCATACGAAACTTCGGATCTTTATTCTTCACTCCGCCTAAAACACTGGAAATATCTTCCTCATTAAGCGTTCTTACCCTGTCAGGAAATTCCATAAAAATATTGGCTTCATATATTTCTAACAATTCCTTTAATACGTCATTTCCGGTATTATCTTCTTTTATCCCGGGAGCCACCCATCCTCCATGAAAAATTGCCGCTTCTTTTTGTCCATCTTCATTTTCCATCACAAAAGTCGGCTCATAAATCTCTACTCTCCCTTCTGGAACTTTGGAATTGGGGATTATTTTTAACGTTAATAAACTTCTTCTCGTTTTCGAAAAATCCCTACTGCTGTTAAACGATATCGCGCCGTTCAGAAACATCAGCGCTTTTTCTTCCGTTAGTATTTTATTAATAAAAAACCGGCTGTAATATTTTGACGGATCGCTTAGATCAATTACATTGAATCCTTCCTTTACCAATAAGTGAACATTTCTCAATATCTCCGGACTGTACAAGAATCTTCCGGGAAGAGCTATTTTTTCCAACCCTTCCTGTGATTTGTTGCCAAATATTTCTAAACTTGCCCCTTTTTCTTCAACCATTGTTATTTTTATCTTTCGAAACTGTTGTTTTGTTATTTTCGCGACACTATCCGCGAACAACAAACATTGATTCCTAAAACTATTTCGCTCTTCATTATTGAAACCTTGCATTGTTTCTTCTATTTCACAATCACCAAAATCGAATTGTTTTTTGTCCGTACGCGTCATTAATTGTTCTTCCCCAAATATAATTTCTAAATCGTCCGGACATGTTCCGATTATTCTTCCAAATATTTCCCTTATTTGCCGCTGATGCCGTTTCATTTCTTCCAGATAGCATGAGCCAATAGATCCATGCAGATTCTTTTGCGCTTCGATGCAATAGTCACCATGATAAAACGCGTATTTTTGATCTTTATCAAGCGTTAACCAATCGGTATAACCACTCTCCTGCAAAACTTTTAATTCCCTTGGGGTTAACTTGGGATATTTTTTTAGCAATATTTCTATGACTTCTATCTCTGCTAACTCATGAAAAATTGTTAATATCTGCTCTACAAAAGATCCCAGTGACATATTAATGTATGTATTCGCCGATTTAATCTCTCTGGTACTTTCATTAAATATAATTTTCGTTTCTCCTCTATGGCTTCTAAAAACATCGTCTTTTGTCCCAATATTTTCCATCACACAAAAAGTAAGATTGTATCTCTCTTTTGCATTTTTAAACGAGTCATTAGTTGCCATAAGCATTCTAAAGATAAGATCTAACAGCCGTTCAGTTAATCTCTTTGAGTCTTTAACCTTTTGCTCTCCGTTCAACATAAAAACAGCTTCCTCTTTCACAATTGAAGTAAATTCATCATAAATTCGAAATCGTTTTAAATTCTCTACATAAACTTCCGGCGAAACCGGTCCAGTAACAAAATTCGCGACTTGGATAAATTCAAACTTATTATCAATCGCGGCAGTTATCAACCGCCTTCTTTCCTTTGAATCTTCGGGAGAAATAAATAATCCGGTGTTAAAAAAATTGCGCCTATTGCTTTCGTTTTTTAATATCGGCTGAACCGTAAGATAAAAACGTGCTTCTTTTATTTGCTCATCCTGTTTTTTGTAATCTTCCTGTACAACAAAACCATTTTCCGCCATAAACATTATTTCTAATGCTTTGGCGATAATATCGTTCAGAATAAGTTCATCGGATAAACGAGCAGGCTTTTTTCCTTTATGACAAAGGTCATAATACCTCTGTAACACTTTCTCGTTACCAAAGATCAGTTCCTTGATCCCATTGTACCTATATCTATTCCCGCTAATTCCGCCCCATCCTCTTTTTCCGTTTTGCATGATCTGCATCATCGCTTCAATATCTTCGTGAATAATTGACCTAACGAGTCTTAGCGGATTGTTGTATACTTCTTTGGAGACGAGATACTTACCGCTCTTATGCAAAATTGCTTCACTTCCATATAGCAGCAATAAAAGGCTCTGATTCATTGACGTAGCCATAACGACCTGAGATTTGTCCAAAACCGCCCTAATCTCGCTTTTAACCAAAGGGTCTTGCGAAGCCATCCATGGCGCCAAAGCAAAACCCGTATTACTCGTTAAAAACACTAAAACTATTGTTATTGCAATTATTTTTCTCATTATTTCTGATTTATTCCTTTTTTTACACTCTACCCGCATTCTTTGATACCGTCATCAAGATATAAAGCTTTTGTTATGCTAACCTTCATCCCCTTCGACTTACGTCCCTTTTCCCAGCCAACATTTATAACACAAATTAGACCAAAAAACAATCAAAATATACCTTTTTTGAACCTTACAAAATAGGGACGTCTCCCTATTATTAGTAGAACAAAAATAAAGAAATAGGGAGAGTCTTCCAGTGCGCTATGAAATGAATTTTTAATCTAATTTTTCCACTTTCGAAAAAGGAGAACAGGCAGGGCTGGCGAGTAGCTATTGGTTATCAAAAAAAATGCCTCTCAAAGGATTCTCTCACTCTTAGAAAGTCAGGAATTTGAAGGAGTTCGCTTTGATAATTTGCTGATCTTATCGGAATTAAATATAATCCGGCGAGCTATATTTCGTGAAGAGCCCTTTATCACTGTCAACATATCTCTGCACACGTACATGCTTTGGAGAGACCGCGGTAGTTAACCACTTCCATGCCTCCTCAATTTCTTCCGATTTAAAATACAATGCTGGGGATTCGCCAAAAACCGATTCAATAAGAATTTCATTCATAACTTTTGTCCATGAATGCGCGCCGACAATCGCGATAAGCTGGATATCCTTCATGTGTTTTTTCAAAAATTGAAAGATTTCCCATTCCGATTTAATCTTCGCGCCCGTCATTTTAGTGGAATCAACTAAAAGCCTAAGTTTTTTATTCGCGTCTTCAACCGCCTTTTCCAATTCCGGAAGAAATTCTTCAATTTCTTTAGCAGTAAGTTTCCCCGTAATTTCAAACCCAAAAACATTTGAATGTTCATGATGAATTTTTTGTATCCCCATAATCCCTCCTATTTTATAGCAACTTATACTACGTTATAGATAGTTATAGCGTATTTTAGCTATAACTGCAAATAATTCCATATAATTGCTTCCCCAAAAACTCCATTAAAACAACATGCCAGTGAATATCGCTTATTTCATTTTTTATAGTTCTGCCTGTTTGCGGGAAAAATCCGCATTTTTTGTCCATTCAAGCAATTTTTTCTTAAGTTCGCCCTTACTCGGCAAATAAAGTTTGTATCCTTTAGTTTTAATAGGGACAGACACTTATTTAACTTATTATGGGATTCTGGGGACCCACAACCCCTATTTCAGAGATAATTAAGTATTGTGTCCCGGATTTCCTCAAATTCGAATTGCGCCAAAGGCCTTTTGCCATCCTTTTTAAATATTCGCCTATTTCTAACGTTTTTTAGCGTTGCCTTTGATCGTTTTTACATCTTTTGCGATTCTTTTGCCTTCCGAGTTAATCCGCCTTTGTAGCTTTTTAATATCTTCTTCCGGCGGTAACGCTTCGGGTTTAATACCGCTTTTCCCAAGCAAGTCTCGTACATCTTTGTTGTTTTTAACATGTTCACCGGTAATTGCCGGTTCACTTCGCAGATTGTTCTTTTTTGTATTGAAACCGGTGATTTCAGCGGCCAGGTCTTTGGCTTTGATGGTAATGGTCGGCAAAAAATCGGATAGCGAACGGTTTTCAGGCATAGCCAGTTTTTTTTTCATCTCAAGAGTAGTGTAACCCCCGAAAAGCGCCTGGTCGCCTTTACTGCGTAGACGCGCGAAACCTTTGCCATCGACACCGCGTTCATAAACAATTCCGGATAGTTCTATTTCCGTATCAGCCAGTTTTTCCCGTGCCCTCAACCGTTCCACCAACACAACACGTTCTTCTAATAATTCCTGTTTGCGCGTTTGAATAGCAAAATAGCTTTGGGCAAAGGCAATCTGTTCTTTCCTGGGGTCGCCATTTTGAGCGATGAGATAACAAGCGTAACGGGTTAACATGAAGTCTTCTATATCTTTTGAAGCCCCTTTTGGCATCGGAATCGTTTTGTTGACGTCAACAAAATGATCAAAAATATTCTGCATAGAATTCAAACAGGCTGTTTTCGCTTTTTCGATGACCTGCAGAAAATTACGCCACTCGGAATAATCCAAAAGTTTCTGCAAATCTCTTGCCATCCAGTATTCAACACCGTTTTGAGTATAAGCCGATTCTTCAAATGTTTTGTTGAGTTGCACTATGATCTCTTTTTTCATCTACGTATCCTCCATTTGAATTTTAATCTGCCCAGACACCTATTTAATTTATTAGTAAAAATTGGGACGGTTCTATTTCTTTCACTTCTTATGCCCTTGTAGGGAATAACCGGAACAGACACCTATTTAATTTCAAGTGATATTAAGGCTATGTGGAAAACCCAGTCCACGCGCTCGCTCCGCGCTTGGTACAGTCCCCATTTTCTTTTAAACCTTATTATGTGGCACATACAAAAATTCGCACCCTTGCGCTTTTGGAGGAGAGGCACAAAGGTACGAATTGGTTGCAATGGCGGAGGAAGTAGGATTTGAACCCACGGACCATTACTGGTCAACGGTTTTCAAGACCGCCGCATTAAACCGCTCTGCCATTCCTCCGCTTTACTTTTTTCTATCTCTAAACATGCTTATTTATGTTTTTTTTCGCCGGAAACGGAAAACCGCTCTGGCATTTCTCCGGGTTGTATTCTTATCAACAACCGTCATTTTATCAAACTTTGGGGGTATTTACAAATTCTAATATTTTTGTGTATATACCGTTATAAATGCTGAAAGAATCTGCCGCGGTGGATTTTATGAATGCTATGAATGAGAGGTTTGAGAAAAACGGGCAGAAAACTGCCATTACCACTATGAGGTTGCCTATAAAAATAAGGACTAACGAAAAAATAATTCCCGATTTTCCGACGTCGGACTGCCGCAATCTTAAAGCTTCGGAAGTCATAACAAAATGAAACGCCAAGGTAACACCAATCAAGAAAACAAAAACAGCGGACATAAAAGGCGGTTCTTTGCCCATTGTTTTTAGCGCCCAAAAAATCGGGCCCAAAAGAAGCGTGTAAATCGGCACAAAATACGGGCTGAGTTCTATAAAAAAATTGGTCTTGGATGTAACTACGCTTCCACCTCTCGGAGTTACATTAAAAGAAACAACGCTTCCGCCTGAGATCCATGTTGCCGCCACATGCGTCAGTTCATGTCCAAGAACATATAAATAAACAGGTTTCGCGATAAATATATGAAAAACAAGGTATACAAGAACTCCTCTTTCAAACAAATGAAACAGGTTACTGTCAAATCCTATATCCGCGATAGCCCCATAAAAAGATTTTGCCGCGCCGACGGCAACGGGCAAAAGAAGAATACCTAATATCGTTTTTAAAAATCGTGAAAACATATTTTTATTCGTCTATACTTTCATCTCCCAAAACACCATTTAAATAGGGACGTCTCCCATTTAATTTAAGAGGTGACGTTCCTATTTAGTCGTTTAATTAAATGGGAGACGTCCCTATTTAAATTTTATCGGATCCGAAATATGGTCTTAAGGCTTCGGGAATTATTATTGAGCCGTCTTTTGTTTGATACGTTTCAAGAAGCGCGACTACAAGTCTTGGAAGCGCCACGCCCGAAGCGTTTAAGGTGTGGACATATTTCGGTCTCTCGCTTCTATTTTTCGGCTGATATTTTATATTCGCGCGCCGCGCCTGAAAGTCCGCGAACAGCGAACAGCTGGATACTTCAAGCCATCTTTTGCTTCCGGGAGCCCATAACTCTATATCATAGCATTTATGCGCGGCAAAACTAATATCACTGGTACAGAGTTCAAGCACGCGGTATGGAAGAGCCAATTTCCTTAATATATCTTCCGCGTTCTCAAGTAAAGATTCTAATTCTTTCATTGATTCGTCGGGATGAGTAAATTTAACCATTTCAACTTTATCGAATTGATGGACACGTATCAAGCCGCGTGTATCTTTACCGTAAGACCCGGCCTCACGCCTGAAACACATGGTATATGCCGTATAATAGATCGGAAGAGTTTCTTCTTCCAGCACTTCATCAGCATGAAAATTGGTAACGGGAACTTCCGCCGTCGGTATAAGAAAAAGGTCGTCTTCCTTTATATTGTACATATCTTCCTCAAGTTTTGGAATTTGTCCCGTACCTCTCATGCTTTTGCGGTTCACTAAAACCGGCGGTAAGATCTCTTTATACCCGTGTTCTTTCACATGCACGTCTATCATGAAATTTATAAGCGCCCTTTCAAGCTTCGCGCCGGCGGCGACAAAAAGCGGAAACCCTGATCCTGTTATTTTTGCCGCGCGTTCAAAATCAAAAATCCCATTTATCTTTCCAAGTTCAATATGATCACGAGGACTAAACTTTGTTTCAGCAATGCTCCCCCATTCTCGCACATGCCGGTTATCTTTTTCACTTTTGCCGCGAGGTACGCTTTCATGCGGCATATTCGGGATCATATCAAGAATTCGGCTGTATTCCGCTGACGCTTCGCCAAGCTTTTTATCTAATTCGCTTATTTTTTCAGAAATTTTACCGACATCTTCTTTCGCGACTTTTGAATCTTTTTTTTGTTTTATCATTTCCCCGATCTTCTTTGAAGCTTCGTTTTTTTTACGTTTCAAAGCTTCGACTTCTTGAAGTAGATCTCTTCTGGCGCTATCAGCTTTCAGAAATTTATCTACAAGTTCGGGTTTATCGGATCGATCCTTAAGTCCCTTTTTAACAAGATCAGCGTTTTCTCTTATGAATTTCGGGTCAAGCATCTGCTTTTTCCTTTCTAAAAATCTTTTCTGTTATCATTAATCGTATTATTTATAGCACGTCCATACCCTTTATGCAACTTTTCAATAAAAAATAATGTTTCATAATCTGGGACTGAATATATTCACTTTTGATTATCGCGGTTACGGGAATAATTCCGGCACGCCGCGAGAGGCGGGGTTATATAAAGACATTGCCGCCGCGTATACTTATCTTACCAAAACACACCTTTTTATTTTATTTTGCAGAACTTGACAAAGTTGCTTTAATCGTGTATATTTATATATATTGTTCGTCTATTGCTGAACAATCGAATAGTCAATGTTCCGTTACAGAAGAACGTTACGGTTGGCATGTTCGCTCAATAGCGAACAAAATTAAGGAGTTTGACCATGAAAATACAGAATAGAGCATTGATCATAGAACAGTTGGATAGTAAATTGCAAAAATATAAACTATTAAAAGATATTGGCATCCCTCAAAAAGGATGGATTCGCGCCATTAGAGATGCTCTGAATATGAATTGTAGACAATTTGCTCAACGTCTAAAAATAAAAAGCCGCGGCAGGATCATTGATCTGGAGCATAGCGAAATCACCGGCGCTGTAACAATTAAAACCATGCGACACACCGCTCAAGCATTAGATTGCGTATTTGTATATGGTTTAATCCCGCGTATAAGCCTGAAAGATACCATTAGGAAACAAGCTGAAAATGCGGCGAAACAAAAAACATCAAAAACAACACATACAATGCTATTGGAAGATCAACAGCTCACCACTCGTGAAGAAAAAAAAACATACACATCCATGGTAGATGAATTAATCAGGAATATGCCAAAAACTCTTTGGGATCAATAATATGAAGCTTATATATCCGGAAGGAGCAACCCGAAAACAAGTCCCCCCTTTGAAAAAGGGGGTTAGGGAGATTTGGCTATCCCGTATGGTTCAGAACCCATGCTTCCACTTCTTTGTATGGATATTTGCCTAGCACACCAAATTCGGGTAGTTTCTTCGCACGCAATTTCGTTAATACCGGTGAATTCACTCCACACAAAAATCTTGTTATTGTTGCGTCGGATAAGTTGGAATTTTTTGCGCAATCGAAGACATTTTTAGTGATCTCTTTGAACTCATATTCGAATAAAGGCCGTAGCCGTATAGTCGCCGCAACACTAGCCGGGCCTTCTTCACACACAGAACAATGCCCGCATACCTTTTGGATATCTTCACCAAAATGCATTGAAAGCCTGCTGTTTAGACATGAGCCGCTTTCAAAAAAATCAATCATATCATGAATCCGCTTTATCTCACTTTTCTCTTTTTCTTTGACCAAGATAAAAAGATCTTCACTTACCGCGTCAACATTAAAATCACTGTTGACAATATCGTACACTTCAACTGATTGCGCCGCGCGCAATTCGAGCCATCCCTTTTCTTCAAAATATTCCAACGCTTTTATAACACGTTCCCTCGGCGGACCATATTCTGCCATAACCGATTCCATATCAACCATCGTCCAGGTTTTCGCGGTGGTGGAATATTTGAAAATTGTCTGAACAAACTTCTTTCTGTCCCCGTCAAACCTGTTAATTATGTTTCGCGGGTCATCGATAAATTTGAAAGTGTATTTCTCGAAATATATGTATTTCGGCCTGAGGATTCCCTTCATTTCTAAATATACAAACAGTGTTTTCAACGGCAATATCCTGATATCTGTTTCAAAAGATAACGAATACATTTTTATTTCCAGTTTTTCGGATTGCTTTGATTTTATTATCTTCAAAAGTTTCCGGATTGCCGTTTTTGCGGGGGTATCCCCATAAATAAAATTTTCTAAAACCTGAATATTGTCCCTATTCGCCAAAACTTCGCAGAATGAGGGTTCCCCGTCTCTGCCGGATCTCCCTATTTCCTGGCTGTAGCCCTCTATTGATTTCGGAAGGTCATAATGGACAACTCTCCTGATGTCTTTTTTGTCAATACCCATTCCAAAAGCTATCGTCGCCGCGACAACCGGAACTTTCCCCTCCATAAACTTATTCTGAATTTCTTCCCTTTCCGAATTTTGCAATCCGGCATGATAAGGCATAGCCCTGACACCGTTAGAATTCAACATTTCAGCAACTTTTTCAGCGGTTTTTTGTAGCGTCACATAAATTATCGTGGAGACATCAGCATTTTTCTTGATTCTGCTTAACAGCACGGAGTCTTTTTCATTTTCACTAACGGGTGAAACCCGGAGAAAAAGATTCTTACGATAAAAACCCGTCATAACCACATTCCGTCCGGGAACATTAAATTTCGCGCATATATCATCCCGAACACGCGGTACTGCCGTCGCTGTTAAAAGAAGTGTCTGGCTGATCCCGAACTCTTCTTTGTAAAAAGGAATCTTCAAATATTCCGGACGAAAATTGTGTCCCCACTCCGAAATACAATGCGCCTCATCAACAACAAGCAGTGATATTTTCATCCCTTTAAGCTGAATCCTAAAACGTTCATTCTTAAACCGCTCAACGGATATCATGAGTATTTTCAAAGATCCCTCTCTCGCCTTCACGAGAACATCATTATATTCTTTCCTATCCATCGTTGAATCCAGTTTCGCGGCGGGGATATTTTTTCGCGACAAAAAATCAAGTTGATCTTTCATTAAAGAAAGCAGAGGGGAAACCACTAAAGTTATCCCGGGCAGAAGAAGCGCGGGCAATTGATAACACAAGGACTTACCGCCTCCGGTAGGAAATATAGCAAGGGCGGACTGTCCGGCAAGAAGCAGTTCCATCACTTCTTTCTGCCCTTTCAAAAAGTCACGAAATCCGAAATATTTATGTAAGTTGTTTTTGATCAGTTACCTCCCGAAATAAACTTTTTCTCCCGCCGCACTTCCACCTCGGAACTGCCGCTATAAATTGTCTCCCTTATTACACGATTAGTAATGTCATCGATATACATCCTCAATGTTTCATTTAATTCTTGAAATTCCGGCCAAAGTATCTCGTCAACAAAACTTTTCGAAACCAGCGCCATAATCGTTGTATGTTTTTGGCCGCTGTAACGGTATGCCTCAAACCCATACCGTCGGCATAATGAAACAAAAAGCCGCCGCGACCACATATCTCCAAAGCTGAATTTAAATTCAACAGGAGGATCAATTTTACGTATCTTTCGCAAACGAATCCGGATCCGGTCTAACGCGTTTTTTGCCGCTATCTTTTCGCCTTCAAAGTTGGTTCCGGCAAACAACGCCTCTACACGTTTTAGTTTCCCGATCAATGCCCTTTCCTCATCGTAATAATTCAAAAAAATCGCGTTTCCCCAAATATCAAGATATCATCCAATTCGGTATCAACCGAATAGTTTACCATCTCCTTTTCTACCATGAAAAAATGTTATTCTTCGGTAGAATATATCTTGATGATTTTACCGGAAGCATAGTAGTGTCAAGAGGCAGAGTTACCAACTTATCCACAGTATTAACAAAGAAAAAACACTACTCCTGCTGTAATCGAGAACACTCCTTCCCTCTCCCAAAACATCAACCTCGTAGGTTGGTGGTAAAATTTATATATCAAACACTACCGCGGCTTCATATCCAATGATTGTTTTTTTTATTTTCATATCATAACAATCCGCGGCTTTTATTCCTAATTTTATCCTGTCGTCATCCTCTATTTTCTGGCCTTTCGCTTCCGCGAGGAGTTTATTTTTATCTAAACTCAGCACTTTAAATTCAAAAAACAGCACACTTTTTTCATTTGCCGCGCATAAAACTTTATTAAGCCACGCCATCAGAAGGCTTTCCGTGTCGGAGGCTTCCACTTCTATTCGCTCCGCGTTTGTGCCCGTCAATCCTTTAAGATCCGCCATTAGATCAAACATCGCGTATGCCGCGTTCTCAAAAAGTTCAGGCTCAGTATAACCATGAATTAAGGCGGCAACATCTTCCATGTGCGGAATTTGTTTATATTTTCCCATACAGTTTCCTCTTTTTACTTTTCTCTCAAAACCATTTTTTCCGTTTAAATACCGCCAGCAACAAAATTCCTATTGTAAACATTAAGCCTAAAACTATAAAATACCCATACTTCCACTCCAATTCCGGCATATATTTAAAATTCATACCATAAATCCCGGCAACAAATGTAAGCGGAATAAATATAGCGGCGAAAATCGTCAGAACTTTCATCACTTCATTCATTTTATTGCTTAGGCTTGAAAGGTAAATATCAAGCAGACCTGAAATTAAATCACGAAAAGCTTCTATCGCGTCAATAACCTGAATCGCGTGATCGTACACATCTCTTAGGTATATCACGGTAGCTTTTTTAATTATAGGGGATTCACCCCTCGTTAGCGCGCTGATAGTTTCACGTAAAGGCCAGATCGCTTTACGAAGGAAAATGGCGTCTCTTTTAAGATTTTGAAGCGTCTGTAGTATTCTGGGGGAAGGCCTTTTCAGAAGGTTTTCTTCTATTTTCTCTATTTTTTCACCCAGCTCTTCAATAATTGAAAAATAGTTATCGACTATCGCGTCCATAAGAGCGTAAGCTAAGTAATCCGCTCCTTTCTGCCTAACGCGACCCTTATCCGTTCTTATTCTTTCCCTAATCGTTTCAAAAACATCACCCGTCCGCTCTTGAAACGAAATAACGAAATTTTCTCCGACGATTAAACTAACTTGTTCGGCTAAAATTTCGGAAGTATTACCTCCCTTGTAGAGCATTTTAATAACTAAGAAAAAATATTTACCGAAATCCTCAAATTTGGGACGCTGAGAGGTATTCATTATGTCTTCTAAAACAAGCGGATGAATTTCAAATTTATCCCCGATTTTTTTAATAACATCAACATTATGAACCCCATCTATATTGAACCAGTTGACCGATGCCTCTTTTTTGACAGAAAGACATTCATCCGCGTTTTTCTCTTCTTTTTCCTGAAAAGAATCAGCGTTATAACTAAACACCGTACACTTTATATCATGCGCTCTTTTTTCTCCCACATGCACAAGAGTGCCGGGAACCATTCCGGTTTTTTTTGATACTTCTTTAATGAATTTTGCCATTTCTCCCCCCGAGTAATACGCGTTTATCTTACCAAACACACTTTTAACTATATCTAATCCTGAAGTTTAAATCAATTCTTTTCTGTATATTACCAAAACTACCAAAAAAAACATATTTCCTTGATTTTTTGCTTCGTATTTTGCGAAACTCTATCGTCAAAAAGATACGCTTGCTTTAACGCCTATCACATTATTGTATGTCCAATTTTTATCTTTTTTATTCAATTCCCACAGATAAAAAATATCTGTTTTGAGATATTTTAACAATTCCGCGTTTATCCCGCTATATAAACGATTACGGGTAAGCCTCTCTCCATGAAAATCCAAAAAAACTTCATCCGCCAAATACGGCTGAATATCAAATTTTGTCCATTTCCAGGGAAACATAAGAGAAAATTTGTTCCTATACCTCCATTTATCCTCTTTGTCTTCAGGACAACGCAACTCAAATCTGTTTCTATCCGATATTGTTATTCCCTGACACTTCCCCTTAAAAGTAATATTGCCATGGGGACGGTTTTCCTGTTTCCATTCTCCGTCTTTCTTTTCGCTTACTTGCCGGTAATTTAATCCAAAATCAAGCCCCTCTGTCACATTATAAGAAACACCGATGTCCGTGTGCAGATAATAGCGCTCCATCATATCCCCGCCAAGTCTTAACTCTTCTTCAACTTTCAGTTTCAATTTTTCGTTAACCTTTTTTTCTACACTTTCCGTATTCCAAAACTGTAAATCTCCGTTTTCAAAAGCAAAAGCTGATATCGCGATTGCCGCGTTTATGCCTATAAATAAAATTGTTAGCGCTATTTTTTTCATTTTCCCCTTTTCCATATTTCCCGTTTCCACCCTTTAATTTCCCTTTCTACCTCTTCGTAGGGGCGGACCCATGTGTCCGCCCTTTTCTCTTTTCTTTTTTATTTTTTCTTTATCCGTATTATAAGGGCGCACACACGGGTGCGCCCCTACGGCATTAAAAGGGGCGAAACGCCCCGACCCTGCCATTTCATTTCTCCCATTACTCCCTGCGCGATATTTGTTAGATGATCACCTATCTTTTCAAAATTATCCACCAAATCAATAAAAATGAATCCGGATCTCAAATTACATTTGCCTTTATTCAGCCGATTAACATGTTTTTTCTTCAGTTTTTTTTGTAAATTATTTATAATTGTTTCGTGCGTTAAAACCCGCTCCGCTTTTTTAATATCATTATTCATTAGAGCATCTTTAGTATCCGACATCATTGCTCTGAGCTCTTTCCACATACCGTCTAATTCTTTATTCGCTTCGTCTGAACAAGAAAGCTTTTCATCTTTTTTTCTTTCACATAGTTCAGCGACATTTTCGGAATGGTCCCCTATCCTTTCGATATCATTAACACTGTGAATCAGCACCGGAAGTTCTTCCGCTTCTTCGGGCGGAATTTCGCGTTCTGAAAGCTCAACCAGGTATTGGGTTATTTCCGACTGAAGCCCATCCACAATTTGCTCTAAATTCGAAACTGTCCTCAAAGGGCTTATATCGTTACTAAAGAAAGCTTTTACGGCGGCGGAAACGCCTTCGCACGCTAAATCCAGCATGCGCACACTCTCCATCCGAGCCTGCCGCATAGCTATCGGCGGGGTATCTAATAAATGTTTTTCTAAATACTGAGCGCCCATCTCAAGTGAATCTTTACTCTTTGGAACCATCCAAATGCTGAGTTTTTCAAGAAATCCTATAAAAGGTAAAAACACTACGGCATTAAGCACATTAAACATACTATGGGCAACCGCGATATAAAACATTACGTTTTGTGTGGTTAATTCGCCCGGAATTATAAAGTTAATTCCCTTAATAAACCAGCCGGTATATACGAAGAAAAGCATATACGCTACACCTATTACGTTAAACAATGTATGCGCCATAGCCGCGCGGCGGGCATTTAGATTGGTGCCTATCGCGGCTAATTGCGCGGTAATGGTTGTTCCGATATTGTCGCCAAGCAATATCGGAATAGCCTCGGGAAACGTTATAAGTCCGTTAAACGCTAAAACCTGTACTATCGCGATAGTAGCGCTTGAACTTTGCAAGAGTACCGTAAAAATAATTCCGACCAAAACCCCAAGCAGGGGATTATTGCTGAAAATAACGAACATATTCTCAATATGCGGGTTTTGCTTTAAAGGCTCAAAAGCATCTTTTAGAAATGAAAGTCCCATAAAAAGCATGCCGAACCCCATAAGTACCTGTCCCCAAAACCTTATATTTCGGGTTCTTCCTATCTGCATTATGCCGAATCCCACACCAATGGCCGGAAGAGCATAATTGGTAATTTTAAAAACCCCCATAGATGCAACCAGCCATGCTGTAAACGTCGTCCCGATGTTAGCGCCGATGATAACACTAATGGCCTGTTTCAAAACCAATAATCCCGCGTTGACAAACCCTACTACCATAACAGTAGTCGCGCTGGAAGACTGGATCAAACACGTTACGCCGGCTCCCACTAAAACACCTACCACAGAAATCCTGGTCGCCATGTGAAGAATGCTTTTTATTCTTTCGCCGGCTATTTTTTTCAATCCTTTCGACATAAACTGCATGCCGAAAAAGAAAAACCCAAGCCCTCCAAGTAAATTGAAAATTAGGTCTCTTATACACATTTTGGTTCCTCCTGAGGAGTTTTCTTTTAGATACTCAGAAGCAGTTTATATTTTTCGTGTGAATAAATGATGAAGGAAATGTGAAGATTTGATGAAGAATAATCCGTTTTTTTTTAGCCTTATTTGGGAAATATCATTGTAATTTTTGTACCTTTTCCGACCTCGCTGGCTATTTGAATATCTCCTTTCTGAAGTTTTATAATATGTTTTACTATCGCCAGACCCAGCCCCGTCCCGCCGGCTTCACGGGAACGCGCTTTATCTACCCTGTAAAACCTTTCAAAAACACGACCCAAATGTTCTTTAGATATACCTATGCCGTTATCTTCGATTGTAGTGACAAGATTCGAGCCTACATCAAAAATAGAAACTTTAATCTGTCCTTGAGTGCCGGTATACTTAACAGCGTTATCGATCAAATTTATTAAAACTTGCGCGATTTTTTCCCTATCTCCTCTCAGAAAGAAATCGTCCCCTTTATAATCTATGTTCAACACCTGTTTTTTCAAAGAAAGCACATTGTTGAATTCGGAAATAACTTCATCCAGCAAATATCTTATGTCAAATTTAGTCTGCTCCGCCTTTTTTTCTGAATGCTCTATCTCTGTAAGCGTAAGCAGATCATTCACAATATTATTAAGCCGCTCCGTATGTTTTCTTATTATTCCCAAAAACTTTTTGGCGTTTTTTTTGTCGTTAATCGCACCGTCTTCAAGTGTTTCAATAAACCCTTGTATTGAGGTAAGCGGAGTTTTTAATTCGTGCGACACATTCGCGACAAAATCTGTTCTGATTTTATCCATCTTTTTTAAGTTGTCTATCTTGTGTTCCAGCTCATCAGCCATAAGATTGAACGAATCCGCTAATTCTTCCAATTCGTTGTTTGTTTTGATCTTCACCCTTTTAGTCAAATCCCCTTCCGCGATGCTTCGCGCCATATCATTCATATTGCGAAAGGGTAAACTTATTTTCCGGGAAATAAAATATCCTATGGCCAAAGTTATTATGATCGCCATAAAACCGCCTAAAGCGAAAACTCGGCGAATAAATCCCACCTCTTTCCGGATATCCACAAGAGGAACGGCCACACGAATAACACCTTCTTCTCGACCGTCTTCAATTACAGGCAGAGCGATATACTTCATGTAAAACTTAAGAGTTTCACTATACCGAGTACTCTCCCCGATACCTTTTTCGTACGCGGCAACGATTTCTTCCCTATCTACATGGTTTTCCATCAAATCAGAGATTGTTTCGGAATCGCATACCACCCTGCCGCTTTTGTCTATAACACTGATCCTTAAGTTCAATAATCCGGAAAGTTCTTCGGTTTTGCTCTGAATAACGTTATATTTCTTTTCAATCAGATCCTTTTTCATGATGTTTCTTACCAGCAGTAAATTGCTCGTTAATTTGCCGGATATTTTTTCTTCATAATATTTTTCGATACGCGCGGTAACTGAAAAACTTAAAACAAATATCGCGACTAATATCAGGAATATTTCCGCGCCCAAAATTTTCCATATTATTTTAATACGCATATTTATCCCTCTTTAAGTCTATATCCGGAACCCCGAACAGTTTCAATATAGTCGCGCGCCGTTTGAAGTTTTTTTCTGATGGATTTTATGTGCGCGTCTATCGTTCTATCATAAATTTCAGAATCATACCCGAAAATATTATCCAAAAGTTTATTTCTGCTTATCACTACACCGGGCCGCGCTATCATGAATTCTAAAATTTTAAATTCGGTATGTGTCAACAAAACCTCTTTGCCCTCGACATACACCTTGTGTTTTACGCTATCAACTAATAGAATTCCCCGCGCCGTTTTTCGAGATAACTTTGGAGCATCAACTCTTCTTAAAACCGCCTTGATCCTCGCGCTCAATTCTCTCGGACTGAAAGGTTTCGTTAAATAATCATCGGCCCCCAATTCCAGCCCGGCAACTTTATCCGCTTCGCGCGACTTTGCCGTGAGCATAATAATCGGGATTCGACCTGTTAGTTCATTATTTTTTAGAAGTTTGCAAACCTCAAAACCGTCGATATCGGGAAGCATCAAATCCAAAAGAATCATATCCGGTCTGTCTTTTTTTGCCGAAGAAAACCCCTGTTTGCCGGTAATTGACGACGCAACAGTATACTTTTCTTTTTTTAAATTGTATTTGATCATCTCAACAATATCTTTGTCATCTTCAATAATAAGAATTTTTTTCACAAGAATATCCCCCTCGTTAGTGAAATATTATATCATGCCGCCTCCCCGCCGGGCAGGGACCTCTCGCCTTCCAAAATCCGGATATGTTATTCATATTCGCCCTGTTCTTTGAATTGATACAGGCTAAAGTGCGGAATTCAGTAACCGGCGCGTTAAGTTCGCGTACCATGAGCATCACTCGGAAAAATCCACAACCTGGACTTCATTTGTATCGTTTATCTTACTCATAAAATCATAAATTTTGTTATCAAAAATAATGTCGCTTCGCGCGATAGGTCTTTTTATATGTATACCTTCCAAAGTCCGGCACCGGCTTAACGCGACATATGTCTGGCCATGAGCAAAAGCTCCTCCTCCTATATCTATCATAACATCATCAAACGTCTGCCCTTGACTCTTATGTATAGTTATCGCCCATGCCAGTTTTATCGGGTATTGTTTGAAACTTCCGACAACTTCTTCCTCAATACGCCCGGTTTTTTTATTGTATGCATAGCGCACCTTTTCCCACGTCGTCTTGGGAACGTCACAAATTGTGTGATCTATGCTCACCCTGATTACTCCATCGGAAAGCTCCACTATTTCACAGATTGTCCCGTTCACCCATTGTTTTTTAGTGTCATTTTTAAGCATGATCACCTGGGCGCCTGTTTTCAGCGTAATATCTTTTTCAGCAGGGTATTCCTTATCGTTAAATTCACCTTCCACGCTCGCGGAATACACAAATTCTTCGCGCGGAATTTGCGCCAAACGTTTTCGGTTAAGCGTATTCGCCACGTTATTCGTTGCCGTCAGAGTTACAACCCCTTCCGGAACATCAGATATTTTCGAAGACACCCTTTCGTTTAAAACAGAAAGATCGTCCTTACTGCACTTATTTTCTCTAACCTTATTTAATAAATTTATAAACTTCTCATCTTTTTGCCTGTATATCTTGTTAAGAGAGATTACCCGCAGGCTAATTTCATCAAATACTTTCGCGCTGAAAAAATATGGGCTTTTATATTTTTGTTTAAGTATCTCTTTAAATTCCTGATTAACAACCGGCGGCAATTGAAAAAGATCGCCGAACAAGAGTATCCTCGCCCCGCCGAAAGGCTCATTATATGCATCCCGATTCAACCTGAGAGAATAATCTATCCCGTCCAATAGATCCGCTCTTACCATAGACGCTTCATCAATAATGACAGCATCTATCCTCTCCATTAGATCACCCTTATTCAAACGTCTTATATGCTCTTCCAGAATCAATCTTGGCGGAAACCTAAAAAAAGAATGGATAGTTTGCCCCCGAACCTTGATCGCCGCCACCCCGGTCGGAGCCAATACCACCACATTCTTTTTGGTGTTCATCCTGAAATATTCCAATAAAGTCGACTTCCCTGTTCCCGCTTTTCCTGTAATCAATATATGTTCGCGAGAATTCTCCAAAAGCTCAAAAGCCTCCCGAAATTCATCACTAAACTCAAAATCCCCCGGAAGCCCCATCCCCCGCCCACCTCCATTTTTTAAATAGGGACAGACACCTATTTACCGTTTATTTTCCGCTGTCGCCCTCTCGGCTTTAATTTTAAGAACCGATTAAGTTTTTTTTCAAGCTTTTCTACGAAATTCTCGGCTCCCAACGGTCTTCCTTTTCTTGTATTTTCTCGTATTCGGTTTACTTCCTTTGCATCAGCTTGTACGCTTATAAATTTTTTCCATTCTTTTTGCTCATATCCCATATAATCGAAAAATTTATTTACTCCCAATTCATCACGCTCGTCCGCACCACAGTGCGTCTTCGCGCTTGACCATTCCCATAATTCCGGCTTCTCCACCATTTTCGCCCTCACAGCGTTTTGTTCTATATAACGCGCGCAGGCTATAGTATGCCTTTCATCCATAACACATGAAAAAAATCGTCCCTGGAACAAATGACCGGATGTCTCCATTTCCTTATTGTAATACTGTGAATATTTCATATGCGCATATTTAAAAACATTTGCCATTGAATCTTCTTCTTCGGGAACGGCTATAAAATGAACGTGGTTCGACATAAGACTGTATGTTAATATCGTTAAATGATATTTATCGGCTTCTTTTTTTAGGAAGGATATATACTTTTTACGATCAGCGTCATCGGAGAATATATTCTGCCGATAGTTTCCTCTTTGGGTGATGTGATGCGGATACCCCACAGCTACGACTCTTGCAATCCTTGGCATAGGCGTATTGTATCTATTTATCTGCGCAGTGTCAATTTAAATAGGTGTCTGTCCCTATTTAAAAAACCATTTTGCTTTTTCTTTTGGGGATTTTTTTTGTTTCAACCTTTTCATCTATGGATGGTACTTGGCAAATGCCCTCTACTAAGGCTCCTTCGTCAACGATTAAAACAGGTGTTTTGATTTTACCTGTCACTCTCGCCGACGCGGCGAGTTTTAGCCGCGTACTGCTAATAACATCTCCTGTCACTTTACCAAATATGTTTATGTCTTCTCCTTGAATTGTCTTAGCGTTTATTTCCGCCTTTTCACCGATAGTTAAGGTTCCTTTTGTCTCCAAAGTACCTTTGAACTTGCTGTTTATCTTCAAATTAACCGGGGTGCTAAATTTAAGATCACCTGTCATTTCAGAATCGATCTCGATAACTTTATCTTGCTCTTTTGATTTATTTCTTTTAAACATAAGCACTTCCCTTTCCTAAACTCATAATCTACATGCCGCCCAACAAACCGGAGAACTTACGTTTTATGATCATATACATGACGCAAATTACCCATGCTAATATTGAAGTCCGTATTATGATTTTAGTTTTCACCCTATTCATCTCCTTTTATGCGAATTTACACCGCGATATTTGAGACAAGATACGTTTCTATGGACTTAAACCGCTCTCTGTTTTTTTTGTAAAATGGAAGCAATTTGTGGTACTTTCTTACCTTCTCTACATCTTTTACCTCAATAATTTGAATGCTCTTGGGAAGCCACTTTTTAATGTTGTGGTAGGCGCCAATAAAAAGAATACCTTTCTCGCCATGACATAAAGTCTTATCTATGCTTTTTGCAATAAATTTATCCCTTTTTCTCAAAAGCCTGTCTTTTGTAAGTGTGTACCTCGCGTACGCGAATAATTTATTGATAATCGGCTTTTTTTGTATCAAGGCTTGCAGTTTGTCCCGCTCCTTTTTAACAAGATTGAAATCTTCGGTTTTAACCAAAATAGCGCCTTTAGAAAGAAGTTTTGACACTAATTTATAATTTTTACTTCCGGACTTTACTCCCTCATCAACGATTGCCCGCGCCACTTCACCTTCGGTCATCATTCCATCCTGATATACTTTTACATCTTCTATGTTCATTGAATCGAAATAATTTGAAATAACATTCCAAAAAACATCAACTGTTTTTCTGTGTCTCCACCAAAGCTCTTCTCCTAAATCAGCTATGGCTCGTTTTGTCATATCTTCCGCCAAAGAGCCGAGGTCCGCGTTTGTATGAATGATCGGGACATAAATTAGTGTTCGCATTTCAATTAAACCTTTTATTTTACTTTTATCTTTTGCTCCAGCCGTTCCATCCTTTTTTCAAGCGCTGTTGTTTCTTTTTCCTTCGCTTTTGACGATAAATATGGATCCTGCTGCCACCAATTTATTCCCATCTCCATCGCTTTGTCAACGGAGGCAACAAGAAGCCGTATCTTAATGTTAAGTAGATCAATGTCGGCAAGCTGGATTTTTATATCTCCTGCTATTACAATTCCCTTATCCAATACCCGCTCTAAAATATCCGCGAGATTAGTGGCCTGATTCGCGTGCATCATTTTTGTTTCACCCATAAAACTTCCCCCTTCTTACTCTGTTAATTCTTTTGCCTTTATGACCAGGTTCGCTACTTTTTCGCGTAATCGCGCGAGGACATGACACTCCATGCAATTGGATTTTTCACTGCTGTAATCCGGACAGGAAAGAAGCACTTCGACTTCTTTTAGAATTTCTTCAGCCAATTTCACTTTCTCGTGTATCACTTTGGTATTATTAATTTCGCGCGTTAAATCTTTTATTATTGGTTCTTGTTTTTGAAATATCTGACAACATATTTTGGGAGGCTCTTCATTCATGCTTGCTCCTTTCACATCAAATCCCCTAAAGGCCCTAAATTTATATTTAGCTCTTCGTCCTTAACTCCGAATATATCTTTCAACTCTTTCATCTTATTATCTATTTGCATAAAGGCCTCACCGATACTTTCTATCTTCTCGCCCGAAAGCGAACCGCCGTCCATTCTTCTAATGGCCTGTTTTTCCAAGAGTTTTCTGATCAACTCAATAAGCGTAAGAACCAACTTCGCTAAACCTTTTTCCACATTCTTCGGGTCGATGTTAATTCTTTCAACATCAGAGCCTTCTACTTCGTCCGGATCTTTAACAATTATTCCCGCGGATGTTCTATTCATTTTAAGCTGACTCCTCATTGGCGCCTGAGATCGGCGCTCCTCGATAACGTTCCATAGTTTCCACTGAACTAAGCATTACCCTTAACCCGATATATATAAGATCTACATCAGCTACAGAAATCACAATATCTCCTGAGGCGATTACACCTTTATCTAGGGCTACGTCTAAGATCTTTAAAAGTGTTACATCTTTTGATTTTGTAATAGCATCAGCCATTTGTGCCTTTCTCTTTTCTCATTGGGTCCCACAAAAATTATAAGGCGGCCAGACCCCGGTACAATCGAAGATTAGCCCTTTATCCGCGTATTTATCCTTAAGACTCGTCAGGATATTTTCAAACTCTTTTATCCGTTTGCTGTTTATCAATAACGCGACGTTTAAAACCATATCTTCTTTTTTTTCTGTCACTTCTTTGGGGAGCAGTTTATTAAGCCTACTATCCACAGCCGTCCTTTTTAATCTTTCAAAACAGTCTTTCATGTATTCATCAATTTTTTCTTCCATAACATTTTTTATGATTTCATCCTTTTTCTTTTTCAAAAAATATGCTTTGCCCTTGCCGGCAGAGGTTATCTCTCTGTCTTTTTCTTTGATCAATTCGTTTTCCGCACAAAGAACGTCTTTAAAAAATTCACTGTTACGATATATCTTGAGACCCCATTCCTCTTTGCCATCCAAGCCCGCCAACACAGCTTTAAACTCGAGATTGTTCGTTTTAAGCAGTTTTTCTACATTCGCTTCCTTTTCAAAAACCGTTCCGAACTTAAAAGGGAGAACCGTCTGATCCTTCATGATCTCTTCTATTACCTTTTCATGAAGCCGGGTATTTTTCTCCACCCAATCCATGTCGGTCAAATTCTTTTTTTGGCTATCTTCGCTAAAATCATTGGGCAAAACCCTGCTGACAACCGCGTAAGTTCCACGAAAGTAAACGGGATAAACCCTAAGTCCCATTTCTTCAAAATTACCTCGACTCGGCTTTGCCTTAGTGACACAATATAAGTAAATAAGTGTTTTTTCTTCTGTCTTCATATGTTATACCTACGTTTTAACAAAATTATCCAGCCGGCTTATTATCCTTTGCGTTCATAAGAATCAATTTCTAAATTATCATTCAGCTTAACCACATAAATATTCCTGTCCTGAACCTTAGTCGACAGGCCGAGGGATTTTATAAACGAGCTCTCTTCGTAAGCCTCAGCTTCGCTCTCCCAGCCATCATCGACTTTTGAGGCCTTAATCACTTTTACATCCTTGACATTGAGAGTTTTTTTCAAAAATTCCACGACTGTTTTTTTTGTGTCTTCAATATTTGCCATTTCCGCCCCCCCTTAAATTTTTTAAGTTAAACCCTTCGACTCCCTAATAGCATCCAAGCGCTCTAAAAGTTCTTTTTCCAGGACGTTATATTCCTTTTCATTTATTTCATCCATTTCAAACCTTAGTTGCGCCCGCATAAGTTCTTCTTTCACGAGCCCTTCGTCGGACATCTCTTTTTCCATTATATCGTTAACCTTTTTTCCGATCCAGATCACGCCGTTTAACGGCGCGAGCAGTATATCGTCGAGTAAAAACATCTTTAATACCTTCCTGTCTCGATTACCAGATTAACAAAATTAAACGGCGGCAGTATTCCTACATATTTAAACTTTATTTTATCGCCATATCGCGCGTCAAGCGCTTGGACTCTTTGGTCAAACTCCGGCTCATTATCTTCGGGTACTAAAAAGGCGGCGTTTATGATCATCCTTTCACCGTAAGGAGTGTTGACCTTCGTATCTTGCGCCAAAGGTGAGAGCGTATTTAAGATCTCATCCTTGTGAATATCTTTCTCTTTCTGCAGGGCCGCTTCGACCTTCCTGCCGATTTCAACACGCAGATAGTAAGTTTTTCCCGAGGGCTCAGACGATATCGCCTCTTTAAGCTTCCTGATGTCCTCGTATTTTTCCAATATCTCTTTGTATATTATCTCTTCGTTAAACATCGCTTTAATCGCGAACTCTTTTTTGCCCCTGATTTTATCCAGCAGATCTTTAAATTTATCGTACTCTTTTTCCAGTATCTTCTTAACCATCTCTTCGTTTTCGGCGATCGTTACGAATCTTACCGGCAGAACCGTATATTCTTTCATCACTTCCTCAATTGCTCTTTCATGGGCAAACATATTTTCGCTTGAGATAGGATATTTTTTAATCGGAGAATTACTGACTACAGCCGCGATGCCGTTAAAACAAATTGTACGCACTTCATCCTGTCTGCCTCCGATACCCAGCGGACCAAAGGATTGAGTTTCATTCGATTCGATTATACAGTATATGTACTTGCCTTCTTTTATGATTACATCCATTTATTTTTCCCACTCTTCAGGATAAATAACAATGTTGACAAAATTAAAAACAGGCAGAGGGCCGACATACATAAACTTTATCCTCTCCTTGTATTTTTCGCCCAGATCATCCGTTATGTTATCAAATTCTTTTTCTCTGCCTTTATCTACCAAAAAGGCGGCATTCATAAACATTTCGTCGCCAATAGTCGTGTTAAGCTTAAAATCAAAGACCGTTCTTCTCAGCGCGTCAACGATCTCTTCGGTCTCCTCCTTTTTCTTCTTTTCCAAGACCTTCTCCACCATTTTGCCAATTTCCATTTTGGCCTGAATATTTTTATTATTTTTGCCGTTCTGAATATCCTCTTTTTTTCTTTTGATCGCTTTATCCTCATCCACGATTTCTTTGAAGATTACATCCATATTCTTCCATGCACCTTTAAGTCCTAACTCTATTTTGTGATCCACATCACGTAACGCGTTCTTAAATTCTCTTTCTCTTCTGCCAAGAAGATTTCTTATCTCATCGGCGCTTGAGGCGATGGTCCCGAACCTGACCGGAAGCACGCTGTCAAATTCCTTCATCACTTCCTCAATCACCCTTTCATGAGCAAGCATATTCTCCCGATTAACGATAAATTTAGTTATAGGATGACTACTCACAACCATGCTCAGGTCATTATGACCGATAGTCAGAACATCGTCACCCCTTGAACCTATTCCTTTAAGCCCAAAGTGCCTTTCCTGTCTTGCGGCAATAACACAATAAATATATTTTCCTTCACTCTCCATTATTCCTTCACCTTTACTAAAATTGAACTTTTTTGAAAATCCCCTTCCTTAAACGAACAACTTTCACCCTGACAATATTCCAATAAGGCTTTATGAGCGCGGCCAGCATCATCAAATTCTTTTTCCGCGGTATGGCTTCCCGGATTTTTATCGGGATGCGAAGAAACGGCTTTTACATGATACGCCTTTTTTATATCTTCTTTGACCGCGGATTCATTTAAAAGACCTAATTTTTCCTTAGCCCAAACAATCTCTTCGAATTCCAGCTTCTTTACCTCTAAGGCATAAAAGCTGTACGGCGGAAGGGGACCAACACATCTAAAATTTACTTTCTCATTAAACTTATCATTTAACTCTTCTACTTTTTTGTCAAAGTCTCCCCGCTTATCTTTGTCTATTAGAAAGGCGGCATTGACCAGCATTTTATCATCCATAAGTTCGTGGGTTTTAAAATCTACGCAAAATGTTTTTAAGGTATCCTGTATTTCTTTGGCAATATTATCTCTTTTTTTATCCAAAGTCTTTTTGAGCATAAAGCCCGCCTTCATTTGATCCTCCGCGGTAATCGCTTTGGGGTTACTCAAAAGTTTTTCTTTAAACTCTTTTATCTCTTTTTCTTCCCCTGCCTCTTTAATAATGGAATCAAAATCACTCCATGTGCCGGCAATGTCTATTTCTATTTTATCTTTTATTTTCGTAAAAATTTCTTTTATGAGATTATATCCTTTGATTAGAACGTCCCTGACTTCATCTTCATCACGCGCGAATGTCCCGAATTGCATGGGAATAATTGTAACTTGCGTAGTCATGACTTTTTCAATAACCGTTTGATGACTAATCAACAGTCTTGATAGAACGTCCTTGCTCATACGCGTAGGGTTTATTATTTCAGAGTCTCTTACCAAAGCCGCGATATCCTGATAGACAACCGTATATGCCATGTTAGATTCACTTTCTTCTAACCCGGCGCGGCAGACCTTACCCGCGCCTGCTTGAGAAGGATCTGAAAGAAGACCCTTCGGAATGGAAAGATGCAGACTTGTGTTCGAATTTAAAATCCCATAAATATACATTTCTTGCCTTTCTATGATATTCCCCTCATGTCATTGCGAGCCCCGCTCGAACGAAGGGGGAGGGCAAAACAATCTCTGCACGTACAATATTGCGACAACTACCGCGCGGGCGTGCCAAAATCGTTTCGGCTGATTTTGTCAGCCTCGCAATGACAATGGCAAAAAAAACTCCCAATTACTGCTATTACGGCACTTTTGGTTTTTTCTTAAAAATACCGCCAAAAAACTTCTTAATCCCTCCAACTAAACCCTTGATTAATTTGAACATGTTATTCAGCCTCCTTTCTTTTTGTGCCTCTGGCGCCCGCTAATTCCAAAGCTTTTTCAAAATGACTCCCCGTGATCTTTAAATCCGTATGAACCGTTTCTGTTCCTCTACGCTCAATATATTCTCTTATTGCTATCATGGAAGCCTTCCTGCATATAAATTCGATGTCCGAGCCTACTTTTCCTTCAGTTTTTCCTGCTAATTCTTTGAAATTTACTTCCCTGGTCAATGGTTTGTTCTTAGTGTGTATCCTAAATATCTCTTCTCTGGTCTTCTCGTCAGGTTTCCTCAGTTCAAATAAAATATCGAACCTGCCCGAGCGTAATATAGCCGGGTCAACCATATCAAGCCTGTTGGTAGCCGCTATGACGACAACCCCCTTCAATTCTTCTATTCCATCCATCTCCGTCAGAAATTGACTTATCACCCGTTCTGTTACATGGGCGTCGGTAGAGCTCGAGCCGCGTCTCGGGACAACGCTGTCTATCTCGTCAAAAAAAAGAATCGTGGGAGAAGCCTGTTTCGCTATCTTAAAAACCTCGCGGATCGCCCTTTCACTTTCGCCTACATACTTGGATACAAGCGCCGGCCCTTTCACCGAGATGAAGTTAACCCCGCTTTCAGTGGCGATCGCTTTA
>CAYPYT010000003.1:0-9140 GCA_964415105.1 uncultured Planctomycetia bacterium
GTCAAGCCCGGGATCTCTTCTCCTTTTGGGTAATTATTTTTTGTAATTGGTATAATTATTTCCGAACGGATCAAATCGCAAAACAGATTAAGCTGACATTGAGATCATTCTAAAGTTTTCTTTAATCTATTTCATCAAAAACTTTCCGAACTTTGGCGGGAACTTTGACAGGTTTTCCTTTTTCGTTGACAAACACGTGCAGAGTCCGTCCGACGGCGCTTAGTTTCGCGCCTTTCGTAACGGAATATTCAAAAGATATCCTTGAGGCGTCAGTACCGGCGAACTTGGTCTTAATGGTTACAACATCATCATATTTAAGCGGCGACTTATAACGGCAATAAGCTTCAATGACAGGAAGGTAAAGATTGTCTTCTTCTTCAAGTTTTTTATATTCGACTCCGCGCGCGCGAAAAAACTCAGTTCTGGCAACTTCAAACCAAACCAAATAATTGGCGTAATACACAACCCCCATTTGATCGGTCTCTTCATACCTTACTCTAAATTCAATTGTATGTTCCATAATGCAAACCGCATATTACACGAGTCCAACTAACGATTATCTGACCGCGGTATATTGTCTCAAGACCGTTCTGATAAGAAGACCCGGAATATCATCCACTATTTCTATCTTCCCGATCCTCCGCGGAAGGATAAATCTGTTAGCGCCAGTCACAAATTTTTTATCATACCCATACGAATTCATTATTGATTTTATCGACAGACCGTTTAATTTAAGAGAAAATCCGGCTCTCTTTATAAGTTTTTTTATTCTGATGAGTTCCGACTCTTTCATCATGTCAAGCCTAAGCGCGACCTCACACGCCAAAACCATACCGACTGCTACAGCTTCCCCGTGGCTTAAAAGGTTGGAATAACCACTTGCCGCTTCTACGGCATGCCCTAACGTATGCCCGAAATTTAAAGCGATCCGGATATCTTTTACGTCCAATTCATCCTTTTCAACTATATCGGCTTTAATTTTGGCGCAGTCATATATAACTTTCTCAAAAGATTTCTCTTCGGCGGACAAAATGTTTCCCATGTTTTTTTCTAAATAACCAAAAAGTCCGCTATCAGTTATGATCGCGTATTTAATAACTTCGGCCATACCGTTACGAAGTTCCCGCCGCGGAAGCGTCTTCAAAAACCTTAAATCCGACAGTATAAGTTTCGGCTGATAAAACGCGCCGATTAAATTCTTAGCTTCGGTCAAATCAATGCCTGTCTTCCCGCCTATCGAAGAATCAACCTGAGCCAACAACGTGGTAGGAATTTGTATGAACGGCACTCCCCTCCGGTAAGTTGCCGCAATAAACCCCGCGAGATCCCCCACAACACCGCCGCCGACGGCGACAATGAACGGCCGGTGAGTTTTTGTTTTTTTGCTTATTTTTTGAACAGTATCCTGAAAAAACTCTATAGATTTGGATGTTTCATTCGGAGGAACTATGATCTGTAAACATTCATTGGATAACATTTTAAAAGCGGGATCCATGATCCGCTTAGTTTTTTTCAAAACCGTACTATCGGTTATAACCACTACGGGCCCTAAAAAGTTGCTGGATTTAATGAAATCCGCGAGTTCTTCCGCCGCGCCGGAACCGATCAATATCCGATAACTTCTTTCCCCTAAGTTCACTTTTATTTTTTGCATAAGCTCTACTCTCCGTTTCTTCCCGATATTATACTTCTACACTCCACTCCAGAGCAATCCGCCATCCGCTGATGAGCAAATATAGCACATAACCAAAAAAAAGGCAAAAACCTTGTAAGTTTGCCGGCAAAACGGCAAACTGGCTAACTGGCAAACCGTTTACACTACCGTATTTTTTTTAACGTATGATTTGAGCAGTTTTTTTGGAAAGCCTATGTCTTTTATGATTATTTTACCGCAGAGCCTGGGGCCGGCTTTAAGAAAAAAGCCTTGTTTGGGGAGACCGAAAGTGATGGTTTTGTCTGCTTTGGGAACGTTTTCTCCAGCCTCGCCGCTTGTCGCGTCCAAACCGGAAGGGATATCAACCGCATAGATCTTTATATCATGAGAATTCAGTTTTTTGCCGAGATTCTCGCATTCTTCGGGCAAGTCTCCTTTAAACCCGGTGCCGAAAAGGGCGTCAATGCCGATCGTAAAATTTATGTAATCTTCCTTCGAATCGAGAAAATCTTTTAAGGGACGTATATCAAGTCCCATTTTTTTAGCGATGAGGAAGTTCTCACATGCCGCGCCGGGTTTCATTTTATCCATACGAGCGGTGTATATAACCAACCGAGAGGGAGATCTTTCGGATAAATATCTTGCGGCGACAAAACCGTCTCCGCCATTATTTCCCCTCCCCGCGAAAATCGCGATTCTTTCTTTTTTAAGTGACGAAAAATCTTTGGTAACTGCTTCCGCTACGGATTTGCCGGCATTTTCCATAAGCACTGATTGAGAAATGCCGTAATCTTCCTGCGCTTTTCTGTCAATCTCAGACATCTCAAACGCCGTAACACCTTTTCGTTCAATCATCATAATGTCCCGAATAAAAAAAAGTTAAGAAATAGAGTCCATATTTCCGTTTGCATCCTTGATGAAAACAAATCATCAAACAACGGACAGGGACGGGCGAGCCTGTCCCTGTCCGAATAAAATGAAAAAAACATTAATCCGAAAATCCCATAATACGTAAAAAAAAAGGCGGACACATGGATCCGCCCCTACGAAGCAAGAGAAATGGAAAAAGAAGGTAAGATTGGTAAAATCAAAGAATAAACAATGTAGGAATCTCTTTGAAGAATTAACCTGAGAGGCTTCGCTTTCGTCAGGATGACGAGTCGGGGGAAAAGCTTCCCCAACTCGTCACTTAACAACCGCTCCCGGAGAGACATCTTTTTCCGGAACTATTATGACCGAACCGTTATCACCCGTCGCGGCAAGCACCATTCCATTTGATTCCTCACCTCTTATTACAGCCGGTTCTAAATTTGTCACAACCACAACGTGCTTACCGATCAGTTCGTCTTCCGTATAACTCGAACGGATTCCGGCAACAATTTGTTTCCTCGCGTCTCCGAGATCGACCTCGAGCACATAAAGTCTATCCGCGTTAGAATGCGCTTTCACGCTTACTATTTTCGCGATTTTAAGATCCAGTTTTTTGAAATCTTCAAAAGATACCATATCCCTGCCCTTTTCTTTGTCGATCACCATCAACCTTTTTTAGGTTTTTTTTCTTCTTTTTTTGCCGGCGCTTTCGCTTTTGCTTTTGCGGAACCCGCCGCGCCCGCGACACCCGCCGCTACCGGTTCTTTTCCTTCTTCGCCTTCCTCTTCAGGACCCTTGGTTTTCTTAATCTTGAATTTTATTCGTTTGATTTTCGGTAATTGATAAACGGAATCTTTTTCTTCTTCCCATTTCTCTTTTTCTACCAGTTCCTTTATTTTTTCATACCGCTTTAAAACCGAACGAAAATTCGAACCAACCTGGCCGCCCTTTAAACTTGGATGTTGTGACATTTTTGCCCCCTTTAATGAGATTCTGGTTTCAGCATACCTGTATACTGAAACCATTTAGTCAAATTAATGTCCGAGACACACGGACTCTTTTTTATCTACTTAACCCTTTTTATGTAACAATCCTTGTAGTTTTCAACAAGTTCCTCTTTTGCCGCCCGAGCTTCATCAATAGTGCGATACCCCGACGCGTATAACTGATACCACTGACCTTTTTTTGTCGTACGCGTTTTTATTCCCCGCTCCTTAAGCACACTCGTATCTCTCACGGCAGAATTCTCATCTTTAAAAGAGGCCAAACAGATAATGTATTCCGTTTCATCGGAAAGAGACACATCCTCTGTTTTTTTATATTGTTTTTGCTCTTCCGGAATAACTTCAGCCGAATCCTCAGGAAAAGAAAAACCTACGATCTCCGATTCTTCAGATTCTTCCGCGTTTTCGTCTCGCATCAGAATTTCATTATCTGTCTTCACTGTTTCCAAAACAACATTTATATCAGGTTCTTTGGCGTTTGATTCCGCGGGTGCCTCCGGACCATCTTCTCTCATGTATTCCATTTTTACGACAGATTTCCCGTTTTTCACGCCAACTGCGTACGAAACGGTCATCAAAGTCAATATCACAATCGCCAGAATAACCGCGTATTCTATCGGAACTTTTATATGAGATCGGGCTCCGCCCTCAGAATACCTGTTTACCAAACGAGGGTTCTTTTTTTCCGTTCCGGTACATCGGTCTTCAAAAAAATCGTTTTTAAAATCGTTATCTGCCATAAGGGCTATGTTCCAGCATATAAATGCTAATTATCGAGAGCTGTATTATACTAAATTTCAGCGTTTAAACAAGCATTTTCGACAATTCTTCAGCAAAACCAACTTTTTATTACACATTTCTTTCAATCCGCCGCCACCAACCTCGTAGGTTGGTAGTAACCTACGAGGTTGGTGTTTTGGCTATTTTCCCGGGATAACAACCGTTGAAAGGGCTTTTAACAATTCCGAATTGCCTTTGTATTCAATAGCCGTACGATACCATCCGTCAGGATCAAGGGATAACATGTTTTTCTTTATAAAATCATCTTCAAATGTAGCTATTATTTTCGGAGAAAACGCTATCTTTACATTCATACGCACAACTTTTTGTCTTTGAAAATAAGTATACGCGCCGCCGACACTAATATCTCGGGACTTGGCATTGAATCCTAATACATTAATAGAATCGTCATCCGATAGAAACCTGAATTCTATTTCAAAATACTCGCCGAAGGAACCAAAAGACTCGCTCAGAATATTGTTCGTTTGATCGGATAAAACGTCTCTAAAATCCCCTTTAAACAACGCTTTTTCCACTCGACAACCTAAAAGGATCTGACGGCGCGTGAATAACGGAGTCAATTCTAATTTAAGTTTTATATTTTCAGCTCTGATTTCAAAACTGCCCGATTTATCTGACTGATTCGCTTTATCTCTGAACCGTACATCTTCAAGTTCCAGACTGTTAAAAATATTTCGGCTGACGATCCCGCAGTCTAGATCATAAGGACTGAAATGATTAACGGCAAATACCGCGATATCAAGCAGGTATAAGGCACACCCAACAACTACTGAAATTATTGTCAACACAACAAAGACAAAACGAGGAACTTTGAAAAGCTTAATACTAAACATCCCGCATCAGGCTCTTTACGATTTTCATGATTTTCGCGTCACGCGTATACGAATATCCTTTTGCCGCCCCCGTGCTGTCTTCTTCCACCGCGCCGAGTTTAACCAGTTCTTCCAGCACAGATTCAACTTCCTTCCGCTCATTACGCACCCATGCCGATATCCCGCTTACGCTATCAAGGCTTGACTGGTTTTGGTAAAAAAAAGTCAAAACTTCTTTCGCAAGTTGATTCTGCATCACTTTTTGAAGCTTATTTTTCATTTTACCCTCCCAGTTCTTTTTTTAGAAGCTTTTCCACATCTTTGCGCCTAACCGCGTAACAAAACACATTTACAACATCCGGATCAAATTGAACGCCCGCGTTTTTACGCACTTCACTTATCGCCGAGGAGATAGAAAGAGCCTTACGATACGGTTTATCGGTAATCATTGACTCAAAAGCTCCAACTACTCCTAAGATACGCGCGGCTAAAGGTATATCCCTTCCTTTCAATCCTTTAGGATATCCCCTACCGTTAAAATTTTCATGATGATATAGGATTATCGGAATTATGGGTTTCAACGGCTTGAATTTTGAAAGTATTGTCGCGCCTTTCAAGGGATGCGTTTTTACAATATCATATTCTCTTCCGGTCAGCCCCTTGTTTTTCATTAAAACTTTATCGGGAATTCCGATCTGTCCCGCGTCATGAAGCATTGCCGCGTATTGAAGCATCTTTATTTCGCTTTCGTTCATATGAAACTTTAACCCTATAATAGTTATCAATTTTAAAAAAGATGCCTCCGCGCGATGTACCCCATGAGGCCGATTTTCCAACAAGTGCGCTATACACTTAATGCTTCCTAAGGTTAGATCTGTCTGTTCTTTAAAAAGCTGAGCGTTTTTTATCGCGATAGCCGCCTGTTCCGAAAGAGTCTTCATAATATCTTCATCAAACCGCGTAAAATTTGACCCGTCCAATTTATCATAAAGCGTTATTACGCCCACAACATCCTCATCAATCATGGGATATGCCAGATAATTTTTTCCTCGTATGGGACGGCCGTGTTTTACGGCTCTACCGGGCGCGTACTTGCCGATCTGAACTTTTTTTAGTTTAGTTATTTCTTTTCGGAGATCGATCGTCGCGCGCGGCAGAAGAACCTTTCGTTTTTTATCCACAAGTTTTATCGAACAACGATTCGCGCGCATAACCTGTAAAGAAAGCCTCGCGACTCTCGGAAGAAGCTCACTAAGATCGAGCGTAGACATCATTAGCCTATGCACAGTATGAACAGTTGATAAAGCTATCGCTCTGGGACGAACGGTACAATTTATATCTTCAAGTTCAAGTTCTTTGCAAGTTTCCCGAATCGCGACATTGATAAGTGAAGTAAAAATGTTTTGGAATTCCGAAGACATACTTTTTTTAAGCGGGCAGATAATCAAAAAGCCGAAAATATTATCCCCGGACATAAGAGGATAAACTCCTCCAAACGTTTTTTCTTCATACTGAAACTGTTCCAACTTCCGGCTTCGTTTTGATTTTTTTATCGCGTTATAGAACTTTTTCAGTTTCCCTCTCACTGTCTTTCTTGTATTGTCAGACCTCATCACGTGCCTGGCTATTTCGGTCGTCTTCAATTCTTCGAATTTTCGCGGCGCGCATGTCAAAAAGATCCATGAGGGGTTTTTAAAATATTTCTTTAAAGCGCCCGCCTCTTCCTTTAATTCCCAATTATCTTTGAATTTGGAAAATAATCTTTCCATCATTATATGTTTTTCCTTTTGCCGGCGGCTATACTCTTTCGTATGGTTCAAAAAATTTTTTATACTGATCCAGCGCGTAACGATCCGTCATACCGGCTATATAGTCGCAAATAGCCGTCTCTTTCCCGTATTTTTTTATTCTTTCAAATGCCTGCGGCGGAAGCTGTTCGGGATCTTCAGCATAAAGCCGGAACAGGATCTTTAAAAATCGAGCGGCCTTATTGGTCATACGCACAACGCGATAATGTTTGTACAGCTTTTCTTCCAGGACTGTTTTGAGTAAACGCCGTTTTGAATTCATTCGTCGGCTAAATCCAACTATATTCTTTTTTATATTTTCAAGATCCTCCGGAGTCCTGATTTTTGAACTTTTAAGACTCTCAAGGGTATTCTCCACAATATCAGTTACTTGCGCGTTAATGAGAAACCGGATGATCTCGGACCTTTTAATTTCTTGACTTAAATTTTTGTACCTTTTTTTTAGACGTCTTTCAGCTTCATCCCACATGGGAACTTCCCTTAAATCGTCTTCCGATAGAAATCCGCTTTTCAAACCATCGTCCAAATCATGATTATCGTATGCCACTTCATCCGCGATATCAACAACCTGGATTTCAAGAAGGTGCGGTCCCGGAATACAAAACTCGCTTTGGCGTTTTTCATCAAACGGCGTCGCGTGGCGAATGATCCCTCTACGGATCTCATGGCTTAAGTTTAATCCGGGAAAGAGCGGTGATCTTTTTTCCAAAACATCAACCACTCTGAGTCCGTGCGTGTTATGATCAAACCCGCCGTGTTCTTTCATTAATTCCGCGAGCGCGTCTTCTCCTGCGTGTCCAAAAGGCGTATGCCCCAGGTCGTGCGCCAACGCGATCGCTTCCACAAGATCCTCATTCAGTCTAAGAACCCGCGCGATCGTTCTGGCGATCTGAGCCACCTCAATTGTATGCGTAAGCCTTGTCCTGTAATAATCTCCCTCATGGTTTACGAAAACTTGAGTTTTATATTCAAGACGCCGGAAAGCGGTTGAATATATTATTCTGTCTTTGTCTCTCTGGTAAACAGTACGGTAGGGATGTTCTTTTTCTTTATGAAGCCGACCTTGCGTCCGACCGCTTTTCATCGCGTACGGAGCGAGTCTTTCGCGCTCATATTTTTCGATATCATGTTTTGTAAGCATTTTTACGGAATTCACTTTTGTTTATTTTATAAAATATAATAGCACAAATCCAACCGCTCCCACAATGAAAATTATCTTAGTATCCAAGCCAAGCCTGCTATTGGTTTCTTTCTTCCAAAAGAGTCCCCATAAAGCAATGATGGAAAGAATAAAAGCTATCGCCGCGGCTGATATTTGACCTAAAGTCAACATCCCTAAGATAGGCCGTCGGCACAAAACATCAAAAAACGGTATTATGCACAGGTCAAAAAGGTTACTGCCGAGTATATTACCGACTGCCATGTTAACGGACGCGGCTCTAAGCGCGGTAAACGAAACTATTATTTCGGGAAGAGACGTTGTCACTCCCAGAATAAGCGTCCCTGTGAAAGTTTCCGTCAAACCTGTACTCACAATTATTTTTTCACCGATAGAGGCCATCCATACCCCGAGTCCCATTACAGCACATAGAAACAACGCGAATTTGGCCCACATAGTCCAAAAAGCCTCTTCTCTATTCAGTCGTGTTTCACCGGCAAGACTATACCCTCCTTTTTTTATAACACCAAGGTATACAAAATATATCGGAACTATCACAACACTTTCCAAACCTATTCCCTTAAACGAGGGTATATTTAATCCCGCGAAACGCGAAAGAGCTGAAATTAATACAAGTCCGGCGATTGAAATAACAAAAATCCCCGTTGTCTTATTCAGCTCGGAAACCTTCGAAAGAATTCGACCTCTCCCCGAACAATAATCCAAAGCGGCCAAAATCATAAAATTCGCTATTACAGAACCGGCGATATCACCAAAACCTAATCCAACTTTTCCGAGAACAGACACCGCCGCCGCGCCGGTAACAATTTCAGGAAAAGATGTCGCGACAGCCAGAAAAAACATGCCGATCACACCTTCATCCAGATGCGTTTTTTCAGCAACAACAATCCCTTCTTTACACAAGTTATACGCGAAATATGTCATTAAAGACGCGCAAATTAAAAATTCAATCCAAATCATAATTTAAATGAGCACATAATTTAGACATACGAAGTATGTCTAAATTATAAG
>CAYPYT010000003.1:9240-24378 GCA_964415105.1 uncultured Planctomycetia bacterium
TGCGAATTTATCCCCGCAAGCTCTAAGCGGGGAGGCTTTTCTGTGTTTTATGTTCGAAGTATGTCTAAATCATAAGTGCGAATTTATCCCCGCAAGCTCTAAGCGGGGAGGCTTTTCTGTGTTTTATGTTCAAAGTATGTCTAAATCATAAGTGCGAATTTAATCCCCGCGCAAGCGGCTACTACACCGGGAAAAGTATTTTTGCGTTCAAAAGGGCGACTTTCCATATCACTGACAGACAAAAATTTATTTCACAATGCACTACGAGGATGAACTTGCCTCAAACCATTTACTCTCCGCTCCAATCGTAACCACCATCCTCGTAGGTTAGTGGTGGTTCCTCACACCACTATCCTACGAGGTTGGTGGTGTCCGTTCGGTCACCACCAGCAAAATACCCTGAGTTCAACCTCGTAGGATGGATAGAGCTCTGGCCGCACGAGGATGAACTCCCACTATCCTATATTTTTATAATTTCCCCTCGAATGTTACCGTTCTCAATATAAATAATTCCGAAAGAACAATACGGCGCGAATACTTTATCCGTAGCACTGCCGGGATTAAAAAAAAGAGTGCCTTCTTTTTTTTCGTTAGTCGGCAAATGAGAATGCCCGAAAATGATTATATCAAGTTTTTTATTGAAACTGCTTTTCACTACCTGCATAATTTGGGACGACGTGCCTTTGCCGTGAATAACTCCGATCTTTTTACCTTTCGCTTCAAAAATTATTTTTTCGGGGAGACGCTCCCTTAGTTCCGCGCTATCCATATTACCCCATACGGCTCGAGTTTCGGCAATTGTGCCGAGTTCTTTGATCACTGACATCTCTACCGCGTCACCCGCGTGAACGATAAGATCGCAATCTTTAAAACACTCATAGATCTTTTGGGGAAATTTTAAAAATGAACCGGAAATATGCGTGTCTGATATAACCCCTATCTTCATAATACTATCTCAAACTTTCCGAAAAAACGAAGATTTTTGTTAATAAATTCAAGATCCCAAACCCATATATTTTGTTCTTTTGCCAAAAGAAAAGCATTTTGCTCTATTCCTTCAAGCGGAATAAGTATTTTTCTCATGATCTTAGACTCTTTATCCCGAGCCTTAAGGTCCCACAACCGGCTCACGTCACTCTCATCCGCCATATCGTTCTGTTTAAGGTGGCATATCCACTTTTTGGTTGATATTCCCCCTTCAATCTCGACAATATTTTCAGATAAAGAACGGCTTTCAACAACGTCGAATCGAGGTATCTTGCGTAAATTCATATTAATTTGCACTTTACTGTTGTCAAAAGCACGGAACAGATCACAGATTATATCTTTTACATCTTTCCCGCTTTCGACGCGGTACCTTTTATAATCATGTTCTATGTTTTTCTTAAACTCCAGATATTTAATATCCACATCGTCTATCACTGACTGCTCTTTCAGACAATAGACGTACTTAAGCCAATATTCAAAAAGTTTATCCGAAATTATATAAAAACCGCCGCTTGTCTCAAGAAGATCCATATCCTGCAATTTCTGCAGTTTCATTCCCAAATCGCCATCTTTCTTTTTTAAATCTTTTTGTATCGACTTAATTGTACAGTTTCCCTTTGCCATCGATACAAGGACAGATATAAAATTCTTCCGTGTTTTTTTCTCTAGGAAAAAATTTAAATTATTCATAAAATACAGGTTAAGTACCCCGTTTGAATCATATAAGACTCTCGAAAACACTTCCAATAAACATTCCACCGCGTTTTCTTTCGCGTCTACGTTAAGAATAAGATCCGAAAATTCTTTTATAAACACTTCAAGATAAAAGGGGCTCCCCTGCGAGATCTGTATGAAATAATTTTTTATGTCATTCAAAAATTCACCTTTATCGATCTTATCAGAAATAAATGACCGCGCCGTCCGGCTGTCAAATCCGTTTATTTCAATAATTTCGAAGTTCCCGAATAGAAGTGAAAGTTTCCTCGACAGGATCTCTTTAAGTAAAGTTTTTTGTGAGCTTGACACAACATACATCGTACTTTTTTGCACCATGATGAATTTACCGAAAGTCTGGAAAGGTTTTCTCAGTTTAAAATTTGAAAGATTGTGAAATTCATCCAAGATCACTATGCAATTTTTGTCTGTTTCGGTTTTAAATACAGATGTAAGTTCAAGGATCTTTTCGTAAGCGGCATTCGTTCTTCTTTGTTTAAGCAGGTTTAAAACCACGTCCATACAGTTTACCGTTTCAGGTATAATACCGGCGCATATTTTTTTTAAAGCTTCAAACTCGCTTTCCCTGTCATATTCCGCCGCCGGACCGGCTTCTTTCTGGAGCTCAGCCAAGAGTTCGTGCGCTGTACGACCGTTTGACTTTAAATAGCGAAAAAGAAGCGCGGCCATGAACTGCATACAAAACAAACGAAAATCCATCCCGTCCATTTCTATATAGAGCGGAATTATTCCCGAATCACCAACATTATTTAAAAAATGTCTTAAAATTGAAGATTTTCCCGCGAGCATGGGACCGGTAAGAGCCATATTTTGGCGATATCCGCCCTTTAAAGCTGTTACTCTTTTTTGAAGTGTGCATAGAACTTCTTCTCTGCCGAAAAATTTTTTTCCGAAAACCGGTTCTATAAACATAGTATTAGGCTTGACTGCGATTATTTGGGTTAAATTTACCGTCACTCACGTAAATGTATGGAAAGAATCGTTTGAACCTATAATATATACGGAACATACGGCAATTGCAAGAGTTTTTACCCAAAATACCATCCTCGCAGGTTGGTAGTCGTCCGCCGGACCCGGACGAGGTTCGTGTTTTGGTTTCAGGAGCGAGCGAGGGGAATCGAACCCCCGTCACCAGCTTGGGAAGCTGGAGTTCTACCATTGAACCACGCTCGCTCAAAAATAAAATCCATACCTAATATTTTTGCGGTACAAATTGCATCACAACGGCTTTTGGATCACTTCGTATTTTGCCTCGATTACTTTTTTAAAACTTTGTAAGCTTTTCAAAATGCCGGTATCTGTTCTCTATATCTTTCAGATCCGCTTTTAGAAGTCCTTCAATACTGAACTTCTCAACAGTAAAAGAGGCCAATATACTTCCGTAAACCAAAGCTTTTCTTAACACGCTGTCAGTAATTTTCCGCGTTTTGGAAAGATATCCCGTCATTCCGCCGGCGAAAGTATCTCCCGCGCCCGTCGGATCCGCCAGTTTTTTTAAAAGATACGCGGGAACCATAAATCGAAGCTCTTTCGAAAAAAACAAAGCGCCATGTTCACCTTTTTTTATAACTATCATTTTCGCGCCTTGTCCGGCGATATATTTGGCGGCATCCAGCAAATTTGTCTCACCCGAAAGCTGTCTGGCCTCGGCATCGTTCAGTAAAAACAAATCCACTTTTTTTAAAAGTTTTAAAAGCTCTTTTCTTTTATGTTCAATCCATAAATTCATCGTATCGCACGCGACAAGTCCCCGAGGGTTGATCTTCTCAAAAATCCAGTCCTGAAGTTCCGGGTCAATATTTGCTAAAAGCAAATTGTCTTTCGAAGTCACGTTCTTGGGTATTTCCGGTCGGAACCCCTCAAATACGTTGAGATGCGTACTCAGCGTTTCCGCGTAGCTTAAATCATAATGATACCGCGCTTTCCACCGGAAAGTCTTTCCTTTTTTATTTTCAAGTCCCGAAGTATCTATGTTTCTCTTATTAAACATCGTCCGATGACGCATGGGAAAATCCGTCCCCACTACACTTATGAGGTTTACCGGCGTAAAAAAAGACGCGCTTACGGACGCGTAAGTCGCGGATCCGCCGAGAACGTCTTCTTTTTTTCCGAAAGGTGTTTCAACACTATCAAACGCCACTGACCCGATAACGGTTAACCTCATTCTGTCTCCTTGATTACGTTACACATTCCGCTTAGTACTCAGCTGTCACCCCTTACACACCGGATACACCATAGCCGATATACGAATTATCCCCTCGCCACCTTATCTAAACACTCTTCCGCGACTTTTATTGAACAATATTCAGAACACATCGTGCAAACATCTGAAATGTTAGGTTTTGATCTTTTTCGCTTTTCAAAAGCATACTCAGGATCCAGCGAAAGTTCAAACTGCGTTTTCCAATCCCTTTTAGCCCGCGCTTTTGAAATTAATATGTCGCGCTCCATCGCACCCGGAACTTTTTTCACAATATCCGCCGCGTGAGCCGCTATTTTTGAAGCTATTACTCCGCGCCTTACATCTTCTATCTCCGGCAAACAAAGATGTTCCGCTCCGGTTACATAACATAAAAAATCCGCACCGTGCCAAGCGGCGATGGCCCCGCCGATCGCGCCGACAATATGATCATATCCGGGAGCCGCGTCCGTGACCAAAGGTCCCAAAACATAAAACGGAGAACCGTGACAAATTGATTTCTGAAGTTTTACGTTAGCTTCGATCTGATCAAGAGGAACGTGACCGGGACCTTCTATCATTACCTGTACGCCTCTTTCTAAAGCCCTCTGCTGGAGGTCTCCCAGGATGAGAAGTTCACCGATCTGGAGCCGGTCAGTCGCGTCGCAAATAGATCCGGGACGCAAACTGTCTCCAAGACTTAAAACAATATCATATTCTTTCGCTATATCCAAAATATCGTCGAAACGAGACAAAAATGGGTTTTCTTTATTGTTATGCCCCATCCATGAAGCTAAAAGCGCTCCTCCTCGCGAGACAATGTTTAAGACCCGGGGATTTTTAGAGGCAATTTTTACCGCTTCTAAAGTAATTCCCGAATGTATCGTAAAAAAATCTACCCCCTGCTCCGCCTGTTTTTGTATGATAGCGACAAAATCATCTTCCTTCATTGAAACTAATGTCTTTTTTTCTTTCGATGCCAGTTCATAAATCGGAACCGTACCAACGGGAACCGGACAAGAAGATAATATTTTTTTGAGCATTTTGCCCAAAAAGGGCCCCGTAGATAGATCCATCAAAGTGTCCGCCCCCGCTTTAACAGCAACATCCACTTTTTTTAATTCCGTACTGATATCGGAATATCCGCTGGACAAACCAATGTTCGCGTTAACCTTCGTAGCCAGTCCCTTTCCGATAGCTAAAGGTTTTTGGACTCGGCGTTTATTATTTTTTGGAATAACTATGTGCCCCTTACTGACGCCTTCTTTCACGCTCTTCCTATCCGCGTTCTCTATTTTGGCAACTTCAGTTAAAAGTGATTCCTTGATTATTATCATACAAAAAAGTCCCTATCATTTTATCCCAAACAGACATTACCCCGAAACAACCTCGTAGGTTTCAACCTACGAGGTTGGTGGCGGGGTTTTCCACTTGAGTGGTGAAATTGTTGTTTATTTTCTGGTTTTACTCCACTTTATCGTTTATTTCCGCCGTTAAATGGGAGCGCGGGATTTACAATTTAACCTACGAGGTTAAATTGAGCTCACGATGGAAATTTGTTACGATTTTTCTTAATTTTATAATTTTGTCTTTAGTATTTTTTTGCCGGGCGGCGTACCTTACAAAAGCAACCGCCGATATGCCATACCGGAGAACCTCACGGACGTTGGTGTCATTTATACCACCTATGGCAATTACAGGTATTTTTATTTTCTCGGAAAGTTCCCGAAGCCTCTCAGGGGAAACTCGTTTTAGTGACGGTTTTAAGGGCGTATCAAAAACAGGACCGATCGCGACATAATCTATATCGTTTACACTCTGTTCTTTTTCAAGATCCGCCGCCGCTCTTATTGTACGGCCTATTATCGCCCGAGGCCCCAATAAACTTCTCGCGGATCTAACCGAAATATCGCCTTTTCCGAGATGAACACCTGAAGCTCCCAAAATAAGCGCGATATCCGGTCGATCGTTTATGACGAGAGGAATCCCTTTTTCTTTCGCTCTTTGCGTCATTTTTTTCGCCGCGCGGAGAAAAGATTCGTTCACCAATTTTTTAAAACGAAGCTGAATAACATCTATCGGACTTTCAATCAAATCCTGGAATTTTTTAAAAAGCCCGCGCTCGTCAGGAAAAAAACTCTCATCAAGAATCGCATATATTTTCCAACTCTTTAACAGCCGCTTTTTCGATTTCATACAGTTTAAAACGAAGTTTTTTAAATTTTTCTGACAATTTTTGGTCGAAAAGTTTTAATACTTCTTCTAATACCCTTAATGATTCCTTGCCTCTTTGAGTATTAGCTAAAAATAAATCGACAAGATTATCCCGTTTTTTTTCGGATTCATTGGATTTTATGCCGACATCATTGATATCTCTTGAAGAAACCAACTCTTCCAAGTGTTCCTTACGTAACGCCTTGATGGAATCAAAGATTTCATGCCTTAAAGATTTCAGCTTAACCGTCAAGCGTTCATTGTTTGAAGCAAACCGGATAATGTCTTCGCTTACCCTGATTCCTTCCATCACTCTGTTAAGATTAGCATCTATTATTCTATAAACCCCTTTATCCATTCTCAAATTCTCCTCATACTTTCAGCTTTTGAGCCTATCAATTAGGCCCGTAGTCGAAAAACCTTTAACATACGGAATGACTTTTACTTTTCCGCCGTTTTTTTTAACACAATCGGCCCCTACCATATCTTCTTCTTTCCAATCCCCGCCTTTAAAAAGTATATTCGGAACAATAGCTTCTATTAATTTTTCAGGAGTTTCTTCTTCAAACAAAGTTAAAAAATCCACACACTCAAGCGCGGAAAGAACTTCCATTCGCGCGGCCTCGCCATTAATCGGACGCGTGAGTCCTTTGATTTTTTTTACCGAACTGTCACTATTAACGCCCACAACAAGAATATCGCATTTGTCTCGAGCGGAATTTAAATACCTTACGTGCCCCACATGCAGAATATCAAAACATCCATTGGTAAAACCAATCCTTTTTCCCAAGGATCTTTCCTGCTCAAGTATTTTAAATAATTCCCGCTGAGGTTTTATCTTTTTCATCATTTTACTGTTAAACAACGCTGTCTTCAATTAGTTTGCTTAGTATGTGGAGTATCACAATATGCACTTCCTGCACCCGGGCAGTACTCTTTTCGTTTACAAGAATGGAAATATCCGACTCTTTTACCAATTCACCGCCGGTACTCCCCGTAAGAGCTATAACTTGAAGACCTTTCTTTTTGGCATTTTTAACAGCTTTCAAAACGTTCTTTGAACTGCCACTGGTTGAAATCGCGACAACTACATCGGGAGCATTAGCGATAGAATCTATCTGCCGGCTAAAAATATCTTCAAAACTATAATCATTCGCCGCGGCAGTTAAGATCGAGCTATCCGTGGTTAACGCGATAGCCGCTATCCCTTTTCTTTCCTTCTCAAATCTTATCATCAGTTCAGCCGCGAAATGTTGACTGTCTGCCGCGCTCCCGCCGTTTCCAAACACAATTATTTTCGCGCCTCGCCGAGAGCACTCGATCAAAGTCTTTGCCGCGGAAGAAACAGCATCAATATTCCGTTCGTCGGAAAAAAATCCTTTTTTTACCCGCGCGCTGTCTGCCGCGATATCTTTTATTATTTGTCTATTATCCATTCCACCTTCAAACCCATTGATTCATCGTTCACTGGGAAACAGTCCAAACCAACTAACAGACCAACCGGCTAACCGGCTAACTAACAAACCGGCTATCAACCTGCATCCCTATATGGTATCGCGGACGAAGACATTTCTTCCATTTTCCCACGTTCATTTTGCGCGTCTTGCCGTGCAATTTTTCTCACAAATATTTTTATGTTCATTTTTTCTTCCACGCCAAGCATAACCTGTATTTTGTTTTTCACTTCCATCTGAATCTTTTCTGTTATAAGAGGAATATTGGTTCCGGCAGATATTGACACCGCGGCTACGATGTTTATACCTTTTCTGGAAACATCAACACTTGATTTGATATCCCTTATTTCCGGAATATTTTTAGCGATCTTTCTCACATAATCCTCGATAGCGGAGATTGAAACCATAACCTCTCCATCGGAATTTTGAAACGCCACGGTACGTTTTTTTCTGAGAGCCTTTTCCATCCTGTATGTCAGAATCGCGCCTGTCACAAGAAATAGCCCTCCGATAAAAGTAAAAACTATCTGTCCGCTCATAGTCGAGGTTATTTTATCAAATAATTCCAAACATAATTCAGGGTCACACAGCTTAAGCCCAAGAACAATAAACACCACTCCGGCCGCCGCCATAAGAAGCATATAGACCGCCGCGAAAAACCTTTTTATAAGATTTACCATTCCAGCCTCCTTATCTTGAATGAAATTCCCCTAATATCTCAAATTATTTTTCTTCCTTTTTGGTGAAAAACTTTTCGATAAAATGGGTCGAGAAATCTCCCTTTTGAAAATCGGAATTATTCAGAATTTTTTTATGAAAATCTACAGTGGTCTTGATCGGTTCAATTAAAAATTCGTCTAGAGCTCTTTTCATGGTTATTATAGCCTGTTTTCTATTCGGTCCATAGGCAATAAGTTTTGCTATCATGGAATCATAAAAGGGCGGGATACTGTATCCGGCGTAAACATGCGTATCAACTCTTATTCCGGGTCCTCCCGGGATATTTATCGCCTTTATCTCGCCCGGACAAGGTCGGAAATCATATTCCGGATCTTCGGCATTTATGCGGCATTCTATCGCGCATCCTCTGATTTTCACATCTTCTTGTTTAAACGAAAGTTTCTCGCCCGCGGCAACTTTTATCTGTTCTTTTATGAGATCTATTCCGGTAACCATTTCCGTAACGGGATGTTCAACCTGAATCCGCGTATTCATTTCCATAAAATAAAAATCATCGCCGTCAACAAGAAATTCCACGGTTCCGGCTCCCTGATAATTCGCCATTTTCGCGCCCTTAACAGCCGCCTCTCCCATTTTCTGACGCATCTGGTCGGTTAAACTGAATGACGGCGCTTCTTCGATCAACTTTTGATGACGCCGCTGTATAGTGCAGTCTCTCTCTCCGAGATGCACTATGTTTCCTTTTTCATCCGCGATAATTTGAAACTCAATATGCCGCGGAGAGGCGATATATTTCTCCATATAAACTTCAGAATTCCCGAAAGCCGCTTCCGCTTCGCTCTGCGCGGTTAAAAACGCGTTAACTAAACTTATGTCATTATGGCATACTCTCATACCTTTGCCGCCGCCGCCGGCGGACGCTTTTATTATTACGGGATACCCAATCCGCTTGGACTCTATGAGCGCGTCTTCTTTATTTTTAACTATGTCCATAGACCCCGGAATAACAGGAATGCCGGCTTTCTGCATAGTATCTTTGGCCGCCATTTTATTGCTCATTAGCTTCATACTTTCAGGGGAAGGTCCGATAAATTTAATTCGGCATGATTCGCAAATTTCAGCGAAGTGCGCGTCTTCGGCAAGAAATCCGTAACCCGGATGTATTGCTTCCACATCCGTAATTTCAGCCGCGCTGATTATGGCCGGTATATTGAGATAACTGTCCGCGGGTGAAGGATTACCGATACATATCGCTTCATCCGCTAATCTGGTATGAAGAGACTTCGCGTCCGCTTTAGAATAAACAGCGACCGTTTTTACCCCTAACTCGCGGCAGGCTCTAATAATGCGAAGTGCTATCTCGCCTCTATTGGCTATTAAAATTCTGGAAAACATAATGGTATTTTGTAAAAGCCCTTGGTTTCTTACCGGTTGTCCTATTAAACCGGTTCAATTAAAAACATAACTTGCTCAAATTCGACAGGTTCCGCGTTTTCCACGCATATTTTCGTTATTCTTCCGCTTAATTCCGCTTTAACTTCATTCAGAACTTTCATTGCTTCGACAATACAAAGAACTTCACCTTTTTGAATAACATTCCCAACTTCAACGTAAGGCTCCATTTCAGGCGACGGAGCTCTGTAAAAGGTGCCTACCATAGGCGATTTGATCGCCATTCCGTCTTCCGGAGCTTCCTTGAGACCCGATTCGGAAGGCATGATCTGTTCTTTTCTATGCGCCGAAGGCGGGGCTGTCGGTTCTATTATGCCGTACGCTTTTTTAGCAAGTCTTACTTTGACACCTTCCTGCTCGATCTCAACTTCCGTAAGATCGTTATCATTCATGATCTCGACAAGTTCACGTACCTTTTTTATATTCATATTGTTCCCCTCTCTTCTACTTATAACCTCCGGCTCTTACTCTCCCGCGAAATACTATTCTTTCGCTCTCTGTCGAACCTGCTAACCGGCAAACTGACCGTTACGCTCTTTCTATATACTCGCCCGTACGCGTGTCCACTTTCACCAGCTGTCCATTAGACACAAAAAGAGGCACTTTTATGACCTTGCCCGTTTCAAGCGTCGCGGGTTTAGTCGCGCCGGAAACCGTGTCCCCTCTGCATCCCGGTTCGGTTTCAACAATTTTAAGAACAACATGTATCGGAGGCTCTATCCCTAGAATTTTTTCGTCACAAATTCTTACCGTGACAACCATGTTCTCTTTCAGATAATCTTTTTTGTCTCCCATTTGTTTATCCGAAACATGTATCTGCTCATATGTCGCGTCATCCATCAAACAATATCCCATATCGTCTTTATACAGGTATTGCATCTGTTTATTTTCAAGAAACACTTCCTGATAAGTTTCCTCCGGACGCAAGGTCATACTGCTTATGGCTCCGGTAGAAAGATTTTTTAATTTCGCGCGTATGAACGCGCCTCCTTTACCCGGTTTATTATGCACGGCTTCTAAAACTTCATGCATCTGCCCGTTATAATTTATTATCCCGCCGATCCTAAATTGTCTTGCCGATATCATCTGGTTAACACCTCATTTTCCTTTTCCGTGACTAACACCATATCCTCGAACCGAACACCCCCCGTTCCGGCCTTATACAATCCGGGTTCTATCGTAATTACCATACCTTCTTTAAATCGTTTTTTGCTGTTTTTTCGAAAAAACGGCTCTTCGTGAACTTCGCATCCAACGCCGTGCCCCGCGCCGTGAAGGACATATTCCCGCACCCCGCGGCGGACAAACAGATTATTTATTCCCTCGGCAACAGAACTTAATAATACCCCGGGTTTGACCATTTTTATAGCTTCTTTCCGCGCTTCATAAACAAATTTACGAAAATCTTCAATTTGAGGGTTTATTCTACCGTTGTACAATGTTCTTGTCAAGTCAGAACAATACCCCTCCGCTTTAATACCGAAATCTACCAGAAGATGTTCATTCTTTTTAAACCGTCTTGTTGTAGGCCGAGCGTGCGGATAAGCAGTATTTTCTCCGGAGGCGGCAATTGTTTTAAATGAATTTTCATATCCTCGCGCGAGGATTTCCGTGTCAATCATTCCCGCGATTTTTTGTTCGGTCATGCCGGGGGTAACGCGTCGGCTGACTTTTTTCCAAATGCGGACGGTTTCAATTGCCGCTTTTCTTATGATTTTTATTTCCGAGGGGGTTTTTATTTCTCTTATTCCTTCAAGAATACTGCTGAAGTTTACCTGTTGCGCGCTTGACGTTATTTTTAGATCCGGCACAAACTTCAGCAAATCGTTATATCTCTCGAGGGTAACAGCCTTGTCGTTAAATCCTAGTTTTTTAATGCCCTTACTTTTCAGAAAATCCGTGAGATTCCGCGCGGGCGATTTTTCCGAACTTACAATATAAAGACCTTTCGCCTTTATAAATTTCTCTCCCAAAGTTTTATTCATGTCGTCCAAGAAATAAACCGGCGCGCCTTCGGCAGGGACAAGCATTAACGCGCCATGCGTAAAAAAACCCGCGAGATACCTTATATTTACGGGCGAAGAGACTAAAAGCGCGTCTATTTTAAAGAGAGACAGTTTTCTTTTGATTCCGGCAAAAACGGATGTTGTTTTACGCATCTCGCCCGCCGCCTATGATCGTTAAAAGCGCCTTAACTCCAAGAATATAACTGTCTTTTCCGAAACCGCTTATCTGTCCCGTTACAACTGGCGCTATTAGAGATTTATGCCTAAACTCTTCCCGCGCGTAAATATTTGAAAGATGGATCTCTACGGACGGCAGATTTTTTGCTTTTAACGCGTCATGAATTGCCACACTTGTATGGGTATACGCCGCGGGATTTATCAAAATTCCGGAGGCCTTTGTCCTGTTTATCACGTCAACAATATCTCCCTCGTGATTCGACTGATAAAATTCGATTTTTGCCTTGGCTCCCACAGCTTTTTTAATATCGCGGTTTATCGCGTCAATAGTTTCATCCCCATAAATCTCGTTTTCCCTTTTACCCAAAAGATCTAAATTCGGCCCATGTATTACCAGTATCTTGACCATGTACATTCCCCCTTTTTATGAAATCCATCAGGGCGCACACATGGGTGCGCCCCTACGAAGCCCGCGCAGGTTAATTGTCTTGCGGCTGAACGACTGACCGCTCCTTTGCGTGTCCTTTTACATTCCACCACAAATATATTATTCCGCCTACAATACTCACAAGAAAAAGTGAAGCCAATAAAAGCATGCTTACCGTAAACGAGTTTTCTCCTCCGGCTAAAGGAGAAAAAAGAACGACAATCGCCCCTTCTCTAAACCCGAGTCCCCCCAAAGATGGTATCATTCCCACAAACATTACGACCGGCATTATTAAAAAAATACTCCCGGTACTTATTCTCACCCCCAGAGCGAGAAAAAAAAGATATACCGTGAAGAAATACAAACATTGCGCCGCGAAAGACAAAAAAAACGCTTTCGTGATAACCATTTTTCTGTTTCTGTAATCGTGTACTATCTTGTACAGCCTGTTTATACCGGCGCCGAAACGAAAGGCATGAAATTTCAAAAAAAATCGGTCGACTTTTTCCGCGACTTTTTTATTCGTAACTATGATAAACCCAACCGCGCCCACCGTAACAAGAGCGGCCGTTAACTCTCGAAGACCCGGGATTTGCAGCTTTCCTCCGTTAAAAATAAGCGCGGCGGCGGAAATTATTAAAATAGTGTAAAGCCCTATAAACCGATCCATAAAAACACTCATATAGGATCTGACTTTGTCATAAGCGCTAACCTTTGAAGCGTAATGCGCCTTTATAATATCCCCGCCCACGGCAGTAGGCATAAAATTGTTAAAATAATACCCTACACAAGTAAGTTGAAAAGCCCTTCTAAACGATATATATAGATTCTCTCCTTTAAAAACAGCCGCCAAACGAGAAGAAACCATAACAACATCTAACGCGAGAGCAACAAGCGCCATCCAGAGAAAAGTAACATTACATCCGAGAATTATTTTCCAAACATCCCGAATTTTCCCTCTCATAAACCAAAATAACAGCAATAGCAAACCTAAGCTTAACGCGATACGTAAAAAAACAAACAATTTTTTTTTCATTGTTTTACCATATACTTTTAAGTTTCCTTTTTAAAACCTCCATATTTTCTTCAGCGGCAATTTCACCTTGTTCTATTATGATTTTCACCTTGTCAAAATCAAATTGATCAATATCTTTCAGTTCCGGTTTTATCGCAATGTCAGCAACACCTGCCTGATACATATTGAGCTCTTCCCCCATGATCTGTAAGGACTGAACCAACGCCTGCAAAGCATTTTTGATTTTCTGGTTTTTTACGGAAAATCCGGGATTAACCGCGACAATAAGTGTAGCTCCTAATTCCTCCGCGGCTTTGGTCGGGATACTATTGCGGACACCGCCGTCGGCAAGCATTTGACCCTCAATGTCTACGGCAGTAAATATCCCCGGCCAAGAACAACTGGCGCGAATCAATTTAATTAAATTTCCCGAGGTGTGCATAAGCTCCTCTCCCGTTTCGACATTAGTCGTCGTCAGTGCGAAAGGAATTTTTAAATCACCAAAAGTACTGCCGTCAACCATCTCTGTGATAATTTTCTCCAGTTTATCTCCCTTTATCAACCCTGTCGAATAAAACCCCAGATCCACCATGTTGGGCCAGTTAAATTTTAACGAACGGCTTTCCAGTTCTTTCGCCAACATCCCTGTACAATACGCCGCGCCGATCAAACTGCCGATACTGGTGCCTACGATCATATCAAACGGCATTTTATCCCGCCCGAAATGCTTTTCAAACACCTTGAGAACCCCAATATTCGCCAACCCCCGCGCGCTCCCGCCGCCTAACGCCAAAATCACTTTCTTTTTTTTGAATAACCCCATTTTGCCCCCCTCATTAGCGTATAGCGGATAGCATATAGTGTCTATCGGATAGTTTCTATTTCTTGTTCTTTCTATCCGCTACACGCTATCCGCTAACAACGATTCCCGCATACCCAACCACCTGACTTATATCCCCTGTTACTTCACCGCTGTCGGTGTATTTTATGAGTGTCCCTTTTCGCGCCCTGAGTTCTTTTACTGTTAGGATCATTATCACCGTGGAAATATACCCGCACATTGAAATATTATCTTTTTCCACAACTTCTAAAAGCCCTTCCGCGTCCAGATCAAGAATCTTTTGTATTGCTTTTTTGTCTTTCCGGCTCGCCTCTTCACGGCTTTCATAATGCGTCATATCGCTTGAAGCGACAATGACAACATCCCGAGACATTTCCTTAACGGCGGAGCCTACCGCGCCGGCTATTTCCCTCAAATCCGAAATATCCCCATACCGCGCCGCGATAGGCACTATTTTCGCGCCCGGCGCCGTCCATTGAATAAACGGAAGCTGTACTTCGATCGAATGCTCAAAACTATGCGCCGCCGAATCTTCCGCGATTAGATCAGTGCGCGTCATAATATTTTCAAAAAGCTCAGTATCAGGAGAAAGTTCGCCCAAGGGAGTTTGCCATAAATCAGAGGAATAAGCAAAATCCGACCCGCGTCCGCTATGATTAGGTCCGAAGATTATGTAAGTATCTTTAGGGGTTATCCCGCCGTAAACCGCCCCCGCCGTCTGTCCTGAATATACATACCCCGCGTGCGGCACCATAATCCCGCACGCGTCAATTTTCGGTTCGGTCTCCGGCACCATGGCCTTAAGCTCCGCGAGAAGAGCATCTCTATCCGCCGAATAAAACTGTCCCGCCATCACAGGTTCTCTGATCATCCGATCTTTCCCCTCCAAAACACCCACCACCACCAACCTCGTAGGTTATACCAATTACAAAAAATAATTACCCAAAAGGAGAAGAGATCCCGGGCTTGA
>CAYPYT010000004.1:0-23238 GCA_964415105.1 uncultured Planctomycetia bacterium
TTTTTTTTAGGTGTTCTTGTGGAGATACCCTCCACTTTGAAAAAAATCTCCGACTTTTGACACAGTCTGTGCGCGGGATTGACAACAAGGGGCGCGGAAATAACAATGTTTTTGTCGAAATAACCGGACACTATCGGGTGACGTCCCTATTTAACGGTTAACCAACTTCCGCTTCTTTTTGCGCGTCAAGAGCTTTTCGGGCGGGACCGGAACGCAGGAATTCAAATCTATCAAGAAATTTTTCCTGTATTTCCTGCATATAAAGAAAGATCGCGGGAGTCACGAAAAGAGTTATTACCTGCGCGAACATGAGACCTCCCATAACTATGAGACCTAACGGCCGGCGGGAAGCACCGTCAGCTCCGAAACCAAGAGCGATCGGAACGGCTCCTATGATAGTCGAGGCGCCTGTCATAAGTATCGGACGGAATCTGACGAGACACGCGTCATAGATCGCTTTAAAATCACTTTCATATCCTTCGTCCAGATTTTGATTGGCAAAATCCACCATTATAATTCCGTTTTTCGAAACTATTCCCAAAAGCATAAAAAGTCCAATGTACGCGTACATTGAAAGTTCCGATTTGCATAAAAAAAGCGTGGCTAAACCGCCGAACGCGGCGGGAGGCAGGGTTGTAAGGATCGTGATCGGATGCACATAACTTTCATACAACACGCCCAGTATGACATACATAATAAATACCGAAATTATCAGCAGTACCTTTAAACTTTTTACAGCGTCTTCGAATTCCTGAGCCTCCCCCTGAAGATTTCCGCTTACACCCGGAACCAAAATACCATTCGCGGCATTCTGTAAAGCTTTTGTGGCATTTCCCAAGGGAACATCGCTTCTAATATTAAACGAAAGTGTGGCTGAATTCAGCCTGTCAAGATGCGGAACATTCTGCGGTCCAACACCTTCACTCCATTCTACGACAGAATCTAAAGGAACGAGTTTGCCGGTAACCGGGGACCGGAGATATAGCTGTGTGAGATTCCGCGGATCTTTTTGATATTTTTTGTCAAGCTCAACCACCACATAATACTGATCAATTTCCGTCTTATACAGGGTGGTCTTCCCTTGAGCAAAGGCTAGACTTAACCCATATTCTATGTCATGTGCCGTAATTCCCAGACTGGAAGCGCGATCTCGAAGAATTTTCACATTGAGTTGAGGCATATTAAGTTTAGCACTGTTTTGGATATCAACAAACCCGGGTATTGTTTTAAGCGCTTCTTCAAGTTCTATCGCGCACTTATACAAGGGCTTACTGTCCATCCCTTTCATGATGTAGGAATATTTTGATCCCGTAGCCGTGCTATCACCACCGGTACTTATTTGAAGCGCCGGAATTGCTTCAAGATACACCTCTCCGCTTATTAGTTTCTTGAATTTTCCCCTGAGACCCGTCACAACTTTTTGCATTGACCGGCGTCCCTTTGTTCCTTGAGGTTTTAAAATCGTGTAAAAAAGACCGGTACTTTGGTCAGCACCTGCTTGAAGACCCGTCACAGTTACCACTCTCTCCACACTCGGGTCTTCCTGTAAGATTGCATTAACTTCATCCTGAAAATGCCTGATCTCATCCGTTGAAGTGCCTAACTGCGCCTGCATCTGACCTTCGATTGCGCCGGAATCCCCCTCAGGTAAAAAAGTTTTAGGAAGGATCGTAAAAAGCCACACTGTTCCGACAATACACGCGCCCCAGACGCATACCGAAACCCATTGATTTTTTAGTACCCATTTTAAAAGAACCGCGTATTTATCCCTAAGGTTCCCGACAAAATTATCGGTAAACTTCTCCACTTTTGTCTTGGCCGACTTTCCTCCGGAAGGTTTTAACATCCGCGCCGCCATCATGGGAGTGAGCGTAAGCGCGATCACCGTGGAACAAATTATGGCTATAACAACCGTTAAAGCAAACTCGCTAAAATTACGGCCTACAACACCGCTCATAAAAACCAGCGGAATAAACACCGTAATGAGCGCCAAACTTGTTGAAATAACGGTTCCGGTAATTTCTTTCATGCTTTTTATGGCGGCTTTAATGGGATTTAGTCCCGCTTCAACATGGCGTACCGTATTTTCCAAAACAACGATCGCGTCATCCACCAAAAAACCGACTGAAAGAGTAATCCCCATTAGCGACAAATTGTCCAAACTAAATCCCGCCGCGAGCATAAAAATAAAAGTGGAAAAGATCGTAAAAGGCAGTGTTATCCCCGGAATGATCGTATCGGAAATACGCCCGATAAAGAGAAATATCACTAAAACCACAAGTAAAAGCGCGATAAATACGGTACTTTTAACATCGTTCACAGATTCCACTATCTGAATAGACCTGTCATAAAACATGTTCAGATCTACCGCTCCGGGAATCTCAGTCTCCAACTCTTTGATCTCTTTCCTTATTCTTTCAGCCAAAGCAACCGTATTCGCTCCGCTTTCACGGCTGACGGCAATATGAACACAGGCAGACTTCCACTTTTCGCCTCTTTGATAATACATTACTCTCACAACATCATCCTGTATGCCGTCAATACACTTAGCGACATCTCGAAGATATACCGGCGCGTTATCGCGATAAGCAACTATCAGTTTCTCATACTCTTCGGCGTTTAAAAGCTGGCCTTCGGGTTCGATTGAAAACGCGCGGTATTTACCGTTAAGACTTCCCGCCGGAATAATTACAGTGCCCGTTTTGACCGCGTCGGCGATTTCGTTAATACCTATTTCATAAGAAGCAAGTCTGGTCGGGTCGACCTGAACTCTAACCGCCGATTTCGCGCCCCACACATCCACTTTAGACACACCCAAAATCATGTTCAGCCTTTGACCTATCGTGGTATTTCCAAAATCATACAGTTGCCCGGGGGTAAGAGTGTCTGATGTTACCGTAAGGTGTATTATCGGTTTGTCGGATGGATTATCTTTATCGTAAGTGGGAGGTTCCGGCAGGTCATCCGGTAAATTTGACGCGGCGCGTGAAATGGCCGCCTGAACATCCGGCGCCGCCAGATCAACATTACGGCTTAGATCAAAAGTTAAAGTTATTGTTGACTGGCCTTCAATGTTGTCAGAAATTATTGTGGAAAGTCCGGGAATCTGCATGCATTCGTTCTCTATCGGGGTCGCGACGGTCGAAGCTACCATGGAGGGACTCGCGCCGGGATAACTTACGGTTATGGTGATAACCGGATAATCTACAACCGGAAGATCACTTACGGGAAGCACAAAATACGCGGCCGTGCCGAATATTAACGCCGCCATCATAATAAGCGTCGTCATTATCGGTTTTCTGATGAAAATTTCAGAAAAAACCATATTTGGTAGTCCCCTTTTTTAGTAGGGGCACATTGCATGTGCCCGTAACCTACCTATTCTTCTATTTTCACCGAAACCCCCGGCCGCAGTCCTAACTGTCCGGCCGTAACAACTTTTTCTCCGGGCTTCACACCTTTTTCAATAACGATGTTATCCCCTACTTGCTGTCCAACAGTCACCAAATTTAATTCCGCTTCATTACGCGCGCTGACCGTAAAAACATACGCCCCGTCCTGTCCGAGCTGAACTGCCGGATATGGAGCAAGAACCGCGTTTTTTATAGTTCCCAAAATGAGCTCAACCTTAGCAAACTGTCCCGCCCATAACGCCCTGCTTTTATTATCGATATTAGCGCGCAAAAAAACCGTTCCGGTCGTGTCATTCACTGAATTTTCCAAAAACTCAAGTTTTCCCTCATAGGATACATCCTCGTCTCCGGTTACGGTAAGAACCACTTCCAGTGTTCCTTCCGCCATCGCTTTTCTAACTCTTGAAAGATCTCTTTCGGGAATAGTAAAATCCATGTAAAGCTTGTCAACCTCTTTAATATTCACTAAAACCGGCCCGGTATTCGCCTCGACGATATTCCCCGGATCAACTTGCCGTTTGCCCGTTAATCCGTCAATAGGCGAAAGGATATAACAATATCCAAGATAAATTTTCGCGAGCTCTATTTCAGCTTTATCCAATTCGACCTTAGCCGCCGCGACAAGAACATCAGTTTCATATTCTTCAAATTGCTGTTGTGAAATCAGTTCTTTTTTAACCAGCTCTTCGTTCCGGGCGCGAATATCTTTTTTTAATTTAAGTTCTGCCAGATCTTCCTGTAATTGCGCCCGCGCTTTATTGAGCCTCGCGTCATATTCCGACGGATCAATAATAAAAATCCGGTCTCCCTCTGACACGGACTGACCTTCCTCAAAACAAACTTCTTTTATCTTTCCCGTAACTTGAGAGCGTACATCAACATTTTTTGGAGACGTCAGCGTCCCGAAAGAATCAATATAAACGGGAACATCTTTTTTGGTCACTATTCCGACTTCCACGCTTTTCGGAAGAACTTTTGGTTTGACGGGTTTATTAAAATGCTTGTACATATGAACAAACGACGTGATCACAAATATCCCGATACAAACGCCGATTATTATTTTGCGGTTTCTATAAGGCAGGTTTTTATAGTGAAAGATCCGGTCAAGGTCTACCGTCTTCCCGTTATTCTGAGTCATTTTCCCCTCCATTTTCTCCCCGTATTTCGAAAAAGAACAACAGTAAATCCCCCCTTTGGAAAAGGGGGTTAGGGCAGGGTTGGCTCATGCTGTGGTTATTATTTTAACCACCAGCAAAATACCCCAAGTTCAACCTCGTAGGTTGGTAGTAAAGAACACTACCAACCTACGAGGATGAACTTCCCATAAACCATTTACTCTCTACTCCAATCGTAACCACCAACCTCGTAGGTTAGTGGTGGTTCCGCGCGCCACTATCCTACGAGGTTGGTGGTGGCTAACGCTTTACATTACAACATTCATCCCAAAATTCCTCTACCAGATTGGCTCCTGTAGCATGAGCCAGCCATGGGAGTTAGGGGGATTTATCTCTTCAAATTCACACTTCTTTTTATACAATTTTGTGAATTCACTTTCATAAATTGAACGCCGAAAACTTGCGTTATTTAAAACTTTCCGTCGTAAGCGAACCCATCGCGCGCGCGAGACTCGCGTTTGAGACAAACACATCTTTTTGCGACACTACCAATTTACTTCTTGCCTCCTGAAGTTTACTTTCGGCTTCCAAAAGATCCAATATACTCTTAATTCCCGCCTTATACCCATCCAGCGCCAACTCATGCGAAGCTTGAGACGACATTAGAAAAGCCTCACTGAAGACCAGTTTTTTAACAGCTGTTTCTAAATGATAATACTCCGTCCACACATCGCTTGAAGCTGAAATTTCTGATTGAGTCAGTTTCTCTCGTTCAGCTTTCATTTTCGCCTGTGCTTCAAGACGCTTCGCGTATTTGTTAAATCCGTCAAAGATATCCCAATTAACACTAAAATAACCCGTATAATCACAATATTGCCAGTTTGTTTCTTCGTTACCGCAATATCTGTACCACCTTTTTTCCGCGGAACCCGTAACATTCAATGTCGGCCATAAATTGGAATTGGCGACCTTAACCGCTTCTTGCTTGGCGCGAAGATCTGATCTCGCGGCGGCTATATCAGGCCGGGTTTTTAACGCGCTCTCAATAAGAGAGCTTATGTCCTCCGAAGTTAAATTCCCCGCGGAGGCTTTATCGGGCGCGGCAATTTCAAAAGAAACATCCGCCGCGAGTCCAAGCACTTCCGCCAGATCCCCTCTACTCGTTAAAACAGTTCCCTTGGCGTCTTCTAAATAATAGAGCGACTCTTCATAATTGGACTTTGCCTGAAGCATATCAAGTTTTGAAACAAGCCCTGAGGAGAATTTCCTTTCCGCCGCGTCCAGCGCCGTGAAAGCGTCTTTTACATCGGCTTTCTTTGCTTCTAAATTTGCTTGGGCGCTGTAAAGATCATAATACGCTTTCGCCGTATCAAAGATCAGATCCTGTATCGACTGATTGAATTCAAAATTCGCCGAAAGAACATTTTGCGTCGCTTCTCTTACCGCGGCGTCACGACCGCCAAGGTCAAGCACCAAAAAAGTGATAACGGCTTTCGGGCTATAATTATAGTTGTTGGTATTTTCCGTGGGAATAGTCGCGACTTTCTTTTGTCTGGTGAGATCCCCTGAAATAGCGGCTTGCGGATAATATCCGCTCTCTGCTTGTTTAGTCTCCGCCTCCCTGGCGCGCGCGGCTTCATACGCGTTACGAATAGTGGGACTATTGATAAAAGCTATATCAATAAGTTCCGCCAGCGTAAAAAGCTCTCCGCGTCGGATATCTTCCTGCCTTATCAAATTCCAAACTTTGTCAGGAGATTTAGTGGTTTTTTCCCATTTAGGAGGAATCCATGGTTCGGTAGGACTTTCGGGCGCCTTAAGCGTGCGGCACCCTGAAACAAAAAAAACCGCGAATACAAAACATATCAACATTATGTATCGAACGGTTTTATTTTTCATAAAAGCTTTCTGTTATAATATTAGCAGTTAATCTCAGACTTACTAATTTTAAAGCCAACTTTTATGATATGATAACCTGTATTAAACGTATTTACAAGAGATTATTGCATGTCAATCTCGCCCAGGCACTGCATTGCCATATTTATTTCATCTGCTCTACCTCCGGATGAAGCGATTAAACACATTAATCGCTTCAAAATCAAACCCGATCAAGCTTATTGTTGATAAATGGAAAAGGTTGTCATCCTCTGGAACGCGGGGATCTATAACACAAATCGAAGGCAGTTGAGCACCTTTGTTTGAATACTACCATCCTACGAGGTTGGTGGTGGGCGGTGAAACTGGAACAACAAAAACTAACAACAATCCCCAACCGGCAAACCGGCTAACTGATTGTTACGCCCTTATCCACGCTTCTCTCGCGTGTTCATAGATCTCACGTTGTTCATTCACGTTTACCGGCATGATCGGAAGGAGTTTTATCAGTTTATTTAAAGATTTTACGAGCGCGTTTATTTCGCCTCTTGATATATTGATAATATCTTCCGCGGTCAGATCAAAACTCTCAGGATCATTCCCGCCGGACAAATATAATCTCTTGTACGCCTCTAAAAAATCGGAAACGAACGAGCTATCCTTTGTGTATTCTTCATTCGCGGCGATCTGGGATAACATCATTCCGAAAAATACACCTCTGGCGAGTCCAGCTTGATCATAGTTGTACCCTATCGGCGAAATTGTCGTTTCTAACAGCAGATTTCTGATTGTTTCCCCGTCAGAACAGAATAACCTTTTCCATTTCGCGTTTAGTTTGCTCACTGGAAACTCTTCCCCTTTATCAACGGGTAAAAGTGTAATCGTATTCGCCCTGGACATTTTAAAATCAGACGGCAGACTTTCGGGTTTAATGCCGAATTTTTCATACGCGTCGGTCCCAACTTCCAATAGAGGTTTTTCGGAAGAAAAAAGTTCTATGTAAAATTTTTCTTTAGCGCCATTTTTGTTTTGAATCGTTTTTAATAAAACTTCGGAATCTTCCACCCCGATATTGTTGAGCACCTCAACCGGTATTCTTATGAGTTTTTTTGTTTCGGCTTCTTTTTTTCTTCCCCCTAAAAGAGCGGCGCTCGCGTCAATAAAAGAATTGATTCCTTCTGTCATGCCGAGCGACGCGGCGTTGTCTTCGATCTTGTCAATTTCTTTCGGCGCGCGAGTTTTTGCCTCAGTTAAAGACAAAACCTCCATGGGCGCTTCTTTTTTCGCTTCACGGCAAAGAGTGCCTAAACTTGAAATAAATTCTAAACCCGCCTCCGAATGCAATATATTCTCATGCATCTCGAAAAAATTAATATCTGAAATTTGATTTTCCGGCGCGTGAACCCATAGCGCGTCAGGAAACTCTTCCTTCATTTTAACAAGTACCGGCCCGTTCTTAAATATCAAAGCCCCATACGGCGCCGGGTCTTCATCTTTTTTATTTTTCAAAGCTTTTTCGATTTCCCCCAGATTATCTTCGCTAAAATCCGGATCAAATAATTTTGCTTGGGCCGCTGAAACCGGCACTGAAAAATCGTTAAACCCTTCCAATCCGTATCCGCCTACGTCTATCATATAATCACGCCAACCGGGCGCTGAGAAACATATTCCGCCGGCTTTCACTCTTTGACACACAACTTTGACTATCTTCCCTTCAGTATCATATTTCACATTAACCTGAAGATATTCTCCCCGCTTGACCTGTTTAACATCAAGCAGTCCAACTAACTTTCCGTCCATTTTTTTGATCTGGAGATGCCCGGGACCCGTACTTGTCGGCTGTAAAGAACTCGGCAGCATGCCGTTGACAAAAAGCGTTTCATGAGGGTTACTTAATCCCAGCTTTTCGATATCCACTTTCAACTTATCGTTAATTTTCCTTCCTCCGTGAAGCATTACGTACTGAATTATTTTGCCTTTTAACTTCTTAAAACGTCGTAAATTATAAATCGCGAATTTCATAATATTTTCCGGCCGGATCTTAGAGACATCTTCCACCCCTCGCCAATAGAACCCGGGAAGCGTCTCTTTTTTAACCTCTTTTATCCCGGGGAAAAGTGTATTGACATCTATAAAACTTTTTCCCCGTTCACCGTTTTGTACCATATTATTTTCATCAACCGTAAATCGCAATCCTTCAGGCAGCATCAACACGAGTCCCGCCATTTTCTGCACCACTTTGGCAACTTCTATAGCCTCATCGTTATCGCCGGAAAATTCAACTGTAAACTTGATCAAACCGCGAGTGAACACCAGAAGAGCTTCTTTTTGGCTTTCATATTGTTCAAACACGGCCAATAGTCTATTAAATATCCCCGCCGGAACGTCTAAATTCTCTTTTTTTGACTGAAACGCTTCACTCGTAAAGAAAAGCTTTAGCGCGTCACTCGTATTCCCATCCAACACCAACTTAACTATTTTCTGTACATCATCCATTTTGGGATCTTGTGATTTTTTCAATGCTTTTATTTGTCCGAGAAATGAATTTCCGTCACTTTCCATCGTTTCAGCCTCCCCAAGTTTCCCAATTAAAAATTCATACTTTTCCAGGGTATGCCACCCCCGTTCACGTCTGCCCTGTACGCTCTTTCGGATTCTGATTTTTTTGAAATAATCACCATCCGAAAATATTACTTCAACTTCTGACTCATTTCCTTCAATCGTTATTATCCCTTGCTCCAAACATTTTTGCGCAAACCCGTCAGAATTTTGCGCCATGTTTTCGACAATCCGTTTAGGCGAACTCCCGGATAAGAAATATTTCCCGATACTCAGGAAAAGCTCTAACTGCTCGGCATATTTTTCAAACCCCTGAGTATCACTTTTAACACTTGACATCGGAGGCTCTTGGATCTTGCCCTGAAAGACAAATTTCGTAGGGGCGGACAAATTATTCGAAGGGAAATTTAAACTATGGGATAGATCGTTGAAAAGGAAAATAAAACAAAAAAGAACCGCCGCCACTCGCCCCATTATTCTTTTTTTTCGCATATCTTTAATTCCTTTCTGTGTTTTTTAAAAATTATTCTACCACAGCGCGCATACTGCCGCCCACTCAACTTTTCACCTTTTTTCACCCTAACAACAAACCACCAAGGTCCACCCCATCGTAGGGGCAAAACACCAACCTCGTAGGTTACTACCAACCTACGAGGTTGGTAGTAACCTACGAGGTTGGTGTTTTGGGTGGAGTTTTGAGGGTAAAGTGGGTCCGCCCCTACGAAGTTATCGGTCCGCTTTGTTATTTATTCGACAACGGACAGGCACGGGGGCCTGTCCGAATAAAATGAAAAAAACATTGATCGGAAAAATCACGAAATTGGGAAATCGACGGTTGAGAATTGAAAGGGATTGGTTCTTGCAAATTGGGTGGGGAATGGTAAAATAGGGCTAAAGTTCGCGGGGGTTCTTACTTAAGTCAAAAAATATTATGATATCTCAGCTTATGATACAAAATTTTGGGTTAATCGATCGTCTCGAAATCGAATTTCGCGCGGGCTTGAATGTTTTTACCGGAGAAACCGGTGCCGGAAAATCTATTCTGATAGACGCCTTACACTCGACTCTGGGCAAGCGTCTTAGTGCTTCATTTCTTCGCGACAAAGACGAACCGTGCATCCTTGAAGTGGTTTTTGAGCTCTCATCCAAACAGCTCAATGAATCAACGGTTTTTTCTGAATATATTTCCGAGGAAGAAAATATTCTTATAATAAACCGGACTTATTTTCCGGACGGCCGTAACAAGATCAAAATTAACGGTTTCAGCGCGACTATTGCTCAATTAAAGGCTCTCGGAAACCACCTGATTGATTTTCACGGACCGCACGACCACCAAATGCTCTTTTCGGAAGAATCTCACATCCAAATTCTTGACAGGCTTTGCGACTTTAAGAACGCGAAAAAACTTTATTCCGAAAACTTTGCTGTTCATTCAGCTCTTCAAAAAAAACTTAATGACTTGCGCGCCTTAAGTGAAAACAAAGTACGAGAACAGGAAATCCTCGAATTTCAGATAAAGGAACTTGAACAAGTTCCTCTTGATACCTCTCAATATGAAAGTCTTCTTGAGAAAGACTCTCGCGCGAATAACGCTGAACAACTTCAGGAATGCGCCGCGGAAATAATCAACAGTTTGGAAAACGATGAGAACGGACTCACCACGGCAATAAGCCGCATGTTTTCGCCGCTAAATACACTGACGAGACTCGATGAAACCACGACACGCTTTTCGGAAATTCTCTCGCGCGTGCAGAATGACAGTTCCGAGCTCGCCTCTCTACTCGAAAATTATATCGATAAATTATCTTTCGATCAGGAAGAAGCCGTTACGATAAAAAAACAATACGATATATATTACGAAATTCTGCGTAAATACGGACCTAATTTGGAAAACGCGAAAAATTATTACATAACAGCGAAACAAAAATATGATATTCTGGCGGATCTGGAGCATAATGACGCGGTCCTGAAAAACAAAATCGCGTCGAACGAGAAAGAATTAAACACATTAGCTCAGGAATTAACCCGCGTCCGAGAACAAACGGCTGACGATTTGAGAAAAACCATAGAACAGGAACTAAAAGAGCTCGGCATCGCCGGAGTCCGTTTTGTTATCAGCACGGAAAAAAAGGGTCTATCCCCAAGCGGACAGGACAAGGTTACCTTTTTTATAAGCCCCAACATCGGTGAAGAGCTAAAACCGCTCGCGGAAATAGTTTCTTCCGGAGAAGCCGCGAGAGTAATGCTCGCGTTAAAAAAAGCTTTAATAAAAGTTGATCCTATCCCCGTCCTCATATTTGACGAAATAGACGCACAAATCGGCGGTCGATTAGGCACTATTACCGGTAAAAAGTTAAAAGAATTGGCTAAAGACAGGCAAGTCATACTTATCACACATCTCCCTCAGATCGCGTCATTCGGAAACTATCATTATAAGGTGTCAAAGAGTGTAAAAAATAATCGGACCGTCTCAGAAGTTCATTTTCTTGAGGAGTCCGCGCGCGTGAAAGAATTAGCTCAAATGATGAGTGGAAAAAAAGAAAGTCAGATAGCAATTGACCACGCTTCACATCTTCTTAACCAGGCGCAAAAATAATTTGAATATTTTTGTTGACAAAAAAGATAGTTAATGTATACTATTCTGTGAGATGAATAAGAACACTTCAATATAACGCAAGGCTCTGGATTCTTTCGCCTTGCGTTTTTTTTGTTTCTTGTTTTTCTCTTACCAAAAAGGAGGAATGAACAATGGTAAAAGGAACAGTAAAATGGTTTAACAATGCCAAAGGTTATGGCTTTATTACTCCTGAATCAGGCAAAGATGTATTCGTACATCACAGTGCTATTCAGGGTGAAGGCTATAAATCTCTGGACGAAGGTCAAAGTGTTGAATTTGAAATCAAACAGGGACCTAAAGGTGAAGAAGCTGCGAACGTAGTGAAATTATAAACCTTAAAAACTAAAAAAAGGGACGTCACCCGATCAATCGGGTGACGTCCCTTTTTTTGTCGCAAGTTACAAGTTACAGGTTGCAGGTTTTCCCGCCAAAGGCGGGTCCGCCTTCGGCGGAAAACATGAAACGTGCAACCTGAAACTTGTAACATACATTTACTTAACAAACGCTTTAATGATCTTCTGGTCGGAGGCGGGCTTATTCATTGCCCCTGTTTCAGTATTTTCTATTTTTTGAACCACATCATATCCGGAAACAACTTCTCCGAAAATCGTATGTTTCATATTAAGCCACGGAGTCGCGGCGGTTGTAATAAAAAACTGACTGCCGTTTGTTCCGGGTCCCGCGTTAGCCATCGCGAGAAGTCCGGGTTTTTCAAAGGTAACTGTTTCCGTAAATTCATCTTCAAAAGGCTTGCCCCAAATTGAACTTCCGCCTCTACCGGTAGCGGTAGGATCTCCCCCTTGGATCATAAAGTTTTTTATTACCCTATGGAATATAGTCCCGTCATAATACCCTTTTTCAACAAGACTCGTAAAATTTTCACACGCTTTCGGCGCGGCGGACTCGTTCAACTTAATCTCTATCACTCCCTGATTTGTCTCAAATACTACCATTTTCTCCTCATCTCTCCCCTCTGCCCGCGGAATACCGGTAAAACTCATACCAATAAACGCGAATGTTAAACAAATTCTGCCGATAATTCTAAATATAAAATTCATCTTTGCCTCTTTAGCGTAATAATTCGCGCGGCACTAATAAAAAATGTACGTCTCAACCCACGCGCCTAAACAGTTCCGTCTTGTTTTTTAAGTTCATTCTTCTGAATCCGGTCAAGGTATTTATCCACCTCTTCCATATTTTCAAAAACAGGATTATCCGGCAGAGCTTTTACCACTTCGAAAATTTTCTTGATCTGCGGCTGGAAATTAGTCAGTATAAAAACCCCTTTTCGGCTTTCCATGGTTTTTTTAGCCTGAAACAACACGCCCAGACCTATACTGCTGATGTAACTCAGTTCTTTCAAGTCGAAAATTAAAATTTTAGTGGATTCATCAAGATATTGTTTTATTTTTTCGCCGAAATCAATGTACGTTTCAGTATCAAGCCGCCCCTCAAGCTTAATCACATATACATCCTTTCTCTGCTGGACAACATCTACTTTTAACGACATACCCTACCCCCTCTTCCGCATGATCTCACAAGAAAACCGCGTTATTTTTCCAAAATCTCTAAGCGCCACACACAATCATTGTACCTTCCAAAACAAAATATTTCAAGAATAAGGTTAAAAAAGTTTTTTGAAATTTCTATTAATCTCTTTTTTGGGAAATAAATTTATTTTTTTTCTTTAGCCTTACTGCTACTTTTTCAAAAAGCTGGCTGAGAATTACCGGCTTTGTCACGCATTCGATATTTCTCTTTTCGCATTCTACGATCACAATATCACTATTCCATGCCGTTATTAAGATGATATCCTCTTTTCCGTCCGAAATATCCCTCATTTCATCTAAAACCGATATGCCGTTTTTCTCCGGCATTCGAACGTCAAGTATCATAATGTCGCACGAAACGTTTTTCAAAATATCCAACGCCTTTATGCCGTTTTCCGCTTCATAAATATTACATTCGATCCGGCCGCTCAAAAACATTCTAATGGTATTTCTTGTCTCAAACTCGTCGTCAACGATCAAAATATTAGGAATATCCATATTTATCCCCTTTTTTCTGTGATCAGTTGTCTGTGATATTCAAGATAGTCTTGAGCATATAAAAAATTAAACGTGTTATTCTGCTTTTAAAAGCGAGGTTATTTCTTCTATGGTGTGTAGGGAAAACGTATTCAGAGAGCTGTCAATCTTTTTCAAAAGACCTTTTAGGACTCCTCCGGGACCTATTTCGAGGTAATCTTTTACACCTAAAGAAACGGCTTTTTTTACGGATTCTTCCCACAAGGTCTTGTTGTCAAGCTGATCCGCGAGATTAGTTCTTATCTTCTCCGGATCTCTGGTAATTTCCGCGTCAATATTGCTGATAAAATCAATAACCGGTTCTTTTATTTCCATTTCGGACAGAACGGCTTTTAATTTTTCTTTCGCCGGAGACATAAGCTCGGAATGGAATGCTCCGCCTACTTTTAACATGATCACGCGTTTAGCGCCGCCATTTTTAGCCAAATCAGCCGCAAGTTCAACTCTGGCAGTATGACCGGAGATAACCACCTGTCCGGGTGAATTCAGATTAGCAACCTGACATCCGCCGATCCCGCGGCAAAGTTCTTCAACTTTTGACAATTCCAGACCTATGATCGATGCCATTTTACCCGGATTATTTTGGGAAGCTTCTTCCATAAACTCTCCGCGTTTGGCGACAAAAATCAAACCCTCTTCAAAAGTTAAAGCCCCCGAGGCAACCAGCGCGATAGGTTCACCCAAACTGAGTCCCATAGCAAGCACGCCAATCGATCTTATGTCTTCGTTTGTAAAAAATTCTCGGTCTTCATTTCCTACGGGCCCCATCTTTAACTTCTCGATCAAAACGTTCAGCGTCGCCATGCTCACAGTAAATATCGCCGGCTGACTATTGGCGGTAGAGGCAAGCGACTCTTCCGGACCTTCAAAACAAAGTTTCGCGATACTTCGCCCCAACACTTCGTCCGCTTTATTAAACACCCAGCGCGCGGCCGCCTGGGTATCATACAACTCTTTACCCATACCTACTGTCTGAGAACCCTGACCCGGAAATAATAATCCAAATTTTTTACTCATGACGCCATCTCGTTCCTTCTCATAGGTGGAATAAAATTTCACCTTTAAGGGCACGGCATGCCGTGCCCCTACGCCGATTCACCATTTAATAACAAGCGCTCCCCATGTAAGACCACCGCCGAACGCGTCCATCAAAATCGTATCACCCTTTTTTATACGACCTTCTTCAACTGCTTCGGTAAGCGCGACGGCGCTTGAAGCGGCTGACATGTTTCCGTATTTTTCTATATTGAGATACACTTTTTTTTCGGGATCTACTCCCATTCTTTTTGCCAAAGCGTTCAGAATACGTATATTTGCCTGATGCGGTATAATTAGATCGATGTCGTCCCCCTTAAGACCTAAGGGTTCCGTTACCGCCTTCGCGGCGTCCGCCATCATCTTAACGGCATGCCTAAAAAGAACATTGCCTTCCATCTTAATTGTATGCAGTTTATTCTCAACCGTTTTAATCGAAGCCGGCATACGCGACCCTCCGGCAGGAAGCTGAAGTAAATCTCCCTTACTCCCATCCGAACCTAAAGCCGCGCCCAATATGCCCCCGTCCGGTACAGCCCCTAAGATCGCCGCGCCCGCGCCGTCACCGAAAAGCACGCAAGTAGAACGATCTTCCCAATCCGTAACACTGGACAATTTTTCCGCCGCCACAACAAGCGCGCGTTTATACATTCCGCTTTTAATAAACTGATCCGCTATAGTCAAACCATAAATATATCCGGAACACGCGACAGAAATGTCAAACGCCGGAATATTACCGGCGCCAAGCTTATGCTGAAGCAAACACGCGGTTGACGGAAAAAACATATCCGGCGTAATCGTCGCGACAATGATCAGATCAATATCCTCGGCAGTAAGAGACGCGTTTTTTAAAGCGCTTTTAGCGGCCTTGAAAGCCATATCACTGGTTGCTTCGTTTTCACTCGCTATCCGTCTTTCTTTTATTCCGGTCCGCGAAGTGATCCACTCATCAGTTGTATCCACCATCTTTGCCAGATCCGCGTTGGTCAAAATATTCGCCGGAAGATATTTTCCAACCCCCAATATCCCAGTCCTCTTCATCTTCTATGCTCCTTAATGAGACTTTGGTTTTAGAACGCGAAGTGTTCTAAACCCATTAGTCGAATTAACAAACCAACCAGCAAACCAGCTAACCAGCAAACCAGCTAATAACTTTGAAGCTCCTCAACGACATGAGTATTCACGTTATGTTCAACATTGTCCGCCGCCGCGCAAATGGCATTTTTTATGGCTTTTTCATCCGAAGCTCCGTGCGCGATAATTACACTGCCGTCAACTCCCATAAGAGGTGCTCCACCATATTCAGAGGCATCTATTTTTTTCTTCATGATATTAAATGCCGGTAATGTTAAAAATGCCCCTATTTTAGTAATAATACTGCTTCGTTTTAATTCTCGACGCAGGAGTTTACTTGCCGCGTCGGCAAACCCTTCGGTAACTTTCAAAAGTACATTACCCACAAATCCATCACAAAGCACCACATCCGCGCCGCCTTCATAAACTTCTTTCGGCTCAATATTACCTATAAAATTAAGCTTGCTTTCACTAAGCATTATGTGCGTTTCTTTAATAAAATCGGTCCCTTTGGTGGATTCTTCACCGATATTCAAAAGTCCCACGGTAGGATTTGTTTTATTTAAGATATGTTTTGAATAAGCATCTCCCATAATTCCGTACTGAAGAAGATGTAAAGGTTTAGGATCAATATTCGCGCCTACGTCTATAACCATGCACGGTTTATCTAAAGTCGGAAGGATTACAGCTATTCCCGGCCGATCAACGCCCGGTAAAAGCCTCAAGCTAAGAGTCGCCGCGCAAACCACGGCGCCGGTATTCCCCGCGCTCACAAAGGCGTCAAAAACCCTTTCCTTAAGAAGTTCCATCCCTCTAACAATAGAAGAGTCCCTTTTTTTTCTTACCGAAAGAGCCGCCGGTTCATGCATTTCTATTACTTCTTGAGCATCTACAACGTCAATGTTTTGAATGGGATACCTGAACTTTTGCAGGATGGTTCTTATCTGACTTTCCCGGCCGATCAGGGTAACATGATAACCATACTTTTTAACCGCGGCTACCGCGCCCGCTATCGTACTTTCGGGAGCTTTGTCTCCTCCCATAGCATCTAAACCGATTCTCATCTTAACCTCCGATGCCTCTGTTTATTCCGTATTAAATATTACGAAAATCACTCTACCTGACAAAAATTAGGTTCCTTTTTGCTTTTTCTCACGTTTCGCCTTACGTTCTTCGATAGTTTCGATACGTTTTACCTGCCTGCCGTCGTAATAACCGCAGTGAGGACATATCTCGTGTGATTTTTTCAACTTTCCGCATTGGGTACATTTCACCATAGCCGGAGCAGTCGCTTTGTAATGAGTCCGTCTTTTACGCCCGCGGGCTTTAGAATGTCTATGTTTAACTTTTGGCATCTTTCTATCTCCTTTTTAATGTTGTAAGCGCAGGGAAGAGGGCTGCCTCTTCCGTTATCTTTATACCCTTTGACAAAACAGGAATACCTGTTCCCTATTTGTACTCCGTCAACGCTAAATAATGAGAAGTATTTTATAGTACAGATCCCCGCGTCCGAGGGATGACAAAAGGGGGGCGTCATTCCCGCGCAGGCGGGAATCTCTGTGACAGTACCCCTCATTTGAACGTTGACGAACTACTGGCTAACCGACTAACCGGCTAACTATCCCATATGTATCCTTAGCGATTAAAAGTTCCTCGTTGGTAGATATAATGAGAAATTTTGTTTTTTTACCCAATAATTCCCTTAGATCTTTTTCTATGCTGTTTTTTATCTGAGGCGCGTTTTCTCCTATGCCGGCTGTAAAAACTACCGCGTCTACCCTGCCAAGAACCGCGGCATAAGCGCCGATATATTTTTTTATACGATACAAGAAAATATCGTACGCTAAACGCGCTCTTTCATTTCCGGAGTCAATCGCCTTAAAAATATCCCTCATATCGTTGCTGACTCCCGATATTCCCAAAAGACCGCTTTTCTTATTCAAAAGGCTATTAACACCTTCCTCGTCAAGACCTTCTCTCTGCATTAAAAAAGTGACTACCGCCGGATCTATATCTCCGGAACGCGTCCCCATAACAAGACCTTCAAGCGGAGTAAAGCCCATCGATGTATCTACACTTTTTCCTCCGGAAATGGCCGCCGCGCTACATCCGTTGCCTAAATGCACAGTGATCGCGTTAAGCCTTTCAAACGGTTTATTCAAGATTTCCGCCGCGCGCGCGGCTACATACCTATGACTTGTTCCGTGAAACCCGTATCTTCTTATCCCGTACTTTTCATAAAACTTGTATTCAATTCCATAACAAAAAACGTGTTTTTCCATTGAATGATGAAACGCTGTATCAAAAACCGCGACTTCTGCCGCGGCGGGAAAAATTTCCATACAACTTTTTACGCCTTCCAGTGAAGGCGGATTATGCAAAGGCGCCAGAGACGAAAATTTTTCTATACTCCTTAAAACATCATCATTGATAAGGATGCTTTCGCTAAAATCTTCGCCGCCGTGAACCACTCTATGCCCGACTCCCTTAACTTCAGAGGCAGACGAAATCACGCATTTATCTTCATCAAGCAAAGCATCCCTTATTATTTCAACCGCTTGATGGTGATTCCGGCAGACGATCTTTCTATGTATTTTTTTCGCGCCGGTCACTTCATGAGTAAGCGTCGCGGAGTCTTCTCCTATTCGTTCGACAACTCCTCTACACAAATCCGAAGACGCTCCGTCAATATCAAAAAGATCATATTTAACCGATGACGACCCGCAATTTATTACTAAAATCAGCATTTATTACACTCACCCCTGCTCCGCTTTACTATCCCGCCCTACGAAAGACCAATCATAATTCACCGTAAACCATACACCATTCAAGAGCGCGGTTCCTATATCCCTGCTTGCGCTCTTATGGCCGTAACAACCGCCGTATCAACAACATCTTCCCAACTGCACCCTCGAGACAAGTCACTGCAGGGTTTATCAAGCCCTTGAATTATCGGCCCTACCGCCCGAGCGTTGCTCAATCTTTGTGTAAGTTTATATGAAATATTTCCCGCGTCAAGATTCGGAAAAATTAAAACATTGGCATTACCCGCGAGGTCACTCCCCGGACATTTACGCTCCGCGACTTCCGGAACAATTGCCGCGTCTAACTGAAGTTCTCCGTCAATAATAAGATTCGGACGCTTCACCTTTATTCTATCTATCGCTTTTAAAATATTTTCAACCGACTCCGACGCGCGCGCGCTGCCTTTGGTGGAATAACTCAACATCGCGACGCGAGCTCGAATGTTAAACAGCTTTTGAAACATATCACTTGTGGCTATCGCTATTCCCGCGAGCTGTCTCGCGTTAGGATAAGGGATAATTCCGCAATCACCATAAGCAAAAAGCCCGTCCTCTCCAAACGGGCAATTCATAAGTTCCATTATGAAAGAACTTGAAACAGTTCCTATTCCCTTATCGAGATTTAAACATTGTATGGCGGCTCTGGCAACGTCGGAAGTCGTATGACTCGCGCCCGCGACAAATCCGTCCGCAAGACCCATACCAGTCATCGATGCCGCGAAAAATACAAAATTACCCATTACGATCTCACGAGCGGACTCTAAGGTGATTCCTTTATGTTTGCGTTTTTCGTAGTAAGTGTTTATTATTTCCTCCCGCTTATCATAAACGAAAGGATCAATAACCCTGACCTTTTCTAAAGATATTTCATTCTCTTCGGCAAGCTTACAAACATCCGATTCTTTGCCCAAAAGTAATACTTCCGCCAATTTTTCCCGAACAAGAAAAGCCGCCGCTTTAACGACCCTTTTATCTTCTCCCTCAGGTAAAACGATCTTACGTTTTTCCTTTTTAGCTTTTTCCCGTAAGGACAATATTCTATTCATTTTTTTAATTTTTCTCTTAATTTATTTTCAACATTTCGGGTCACAAATGCCGAAATATCCGCGCCCAAACAGGCAACTTCCTTGATCAATCTGCTCGAAAGATACGAATATGATTCTTTAGGCATCATAAACACGGTTTCTATATCAGGATTCAGTTTACGGTTAGTCAGCGCCATCTGAAATTCATATTCAAAATCCGATATCATTCTGAGCCCTCGGATAATTACTTTCGCGGATTTTCTCACGGCTAAGTCCACTACCAACTCGTTAAAAACTTCCACTTCAACGTTGCCGAACGTCTGAGTCTCCTCTTTCAGCATCATCGCGCGTTCTTCCGCGGTAAAAAGAGGTTCTTTTTCTCTGCTGGAAGCAACAGCAACAAATACCTTGTCATAAAGTATAGATGCCCTCGCTATGATATCAAGATGCCCGTAGGTAACAGGATCAAAAGTTCCCGGATATATTGCTTTTCTTGTCATTTTTTTTTAGAATAGATATTAAAGTTTTACCGTAAGTCTTTTGTTTACAAATAAAAACATTCCTTTCATCATTTGGAATGCTTTCATCCCGATGGTGCTCAATAATCACTAAGCCGGAGTGGTTTAATATATCATAATGGTTTACCATAATCAAGGTTTTTTTGACCATATTCGCGCTATAAGGCGGATCGCAGAAAATAAGATCAAATTTTCTGTCTTTACGGCTTAAAAACTCGATAGCTCTATGCATTTGTTTTGTAATTACTTCCGTGAGATTTCCCTCTATACCTAAAATCCGTATATTTTCTCTAATAATTCCGGAAACAACTTTGTCTCTTTCGATAAAAACAACTTCTCTCGCTCCCCGCGAAATAGCTTCTAACCCATAAGCGCCGCTCCCCGCGAAAATATCCAAAACACTCGAATCCGGAACTTTCTCCGCGATAATATTAAAAACAGCCTGGCGAACCCTATCCTTAGTCGGTCTTACCTCTGTAGATTTAGGCCGCGTGATTCTCCTCCCCTTATATTTCCCCGCGATTATTCTCATGATTTTCCATATCTATCGTGCATTAACTAATCCGTAAGGGCGGACACATGGGTCCGCCCCTACGAAGAACAAACGCGCATTTCATAAACCGTATCGATTGTTCCATACGTATGATCTCGTAGGGGCGGACCCGCGTGTCCGCCCTTTCCCATCGACATACACGTTTTTCACCATTCACCATTTAAATCTTTCCCTAATACTGTTTTTCAATTCCATATTACGAACATCTTTTAGTTCGGGGTCATTTTTTACCAAATTAAACGCTTCCTCTCTTGCTTCTTCCATAATGGCAAAATCTTTAACAACGTCCCCGAATCTAAGTTCCGGAAGCCCGCTTTGACGCGTACCCAAAAATTCTCCGGGGCCTCTTATATCAAGATCTTTTTCGGCTATTTCAAATCCGTCATCTGTTTGAACTATCGCCGAAAGCCTTTCAGCCGAAACCTCAGACTCACCCCTGCTCATAAGAATGCAATATGACGCGTGCCTCCCTCGTCCAATACGCCCGCGAAGCTGATGAAGCTGAGCCAGTCCATATTTTTCGGCATGTTCCACCACCATAACGGTAACATTGGGTATATCCACTCCCACTTCTATCACCGTTGTCGCGATAAGAATATCAAATTTTTTATCCCGGAATCCGGCCATTATATCTTTTTTTTCGTCAGGAGCCATTTTTCCGTGAAGCAGAGCTAAACGCATATCGTTAAATATATCTTTTTGGAGATGCTGATGCATTTCCACTGCGGCGCGCGTTTCGGTGATATCTTTCGCGCTGATCTGAGGATACACGATAAACGCCTGCCGGCCTTTTTTTACTTCTTCGCGTATAAACTTATAAACAGCTTCCCTTTTATTTTCATCCAGACAGCACGTGGCGACCGCGGCGCGCGCGGATGGTTTTTCATTAAGAACGGACACATCCATGTCGCCGAAAACCGTAAGAGATAAAGAACGCGGTATCGGAGTCGCCGTCATAACCAGAAGATCCGGCATCACACCTTTACTCCTCAAGGCTTCACGCTGGCGAACACCAAACTTATGCTGTTCATCAATTATTACCAATCCCAATCTGCCGTATTCAACATCCTCCTGAAAAAGAGAGTGCGTACCGATAATAATATCCGATTCACCGAGAGAAATTTCTTTTTTTATTTCGGCTTTCGCCTTGTTATCTATGCCGCTGATAAGAAGCCGCACGTTTATTCCAAGCGGCATAAAGATTTTACTGAACGTCACATAATGCTGGCGCGCTAAAACTTCCGTAGGCGCCATCACCGCGGTCTGATACTCGCTATCTGAGGCAATAAACGCCGAGCGCATCGCGACAACCGTTTTCCCGCTTCCGACATCACCCTGAAGAAGCCTGTGCATAGGTTTGCTTCCGGCCATATCCCGTTCTATCTCTTTAATACATTTTTTCTGCGCGTCCGTAAAACTGAAAGAAAATAATTTTTCGAAATCCGGAAGTATAACAGAATTTATTTTATGCGCTATCCCTTTTTTTCGTATTTTCCCGCGCTTCATAGCCATCGCGGTTTGTAAAACAAAAAACTCTTCAAAAACCAGGCGTTTATAGGCTCTTTCAAGATTCTCGCCGGAACGCGGGAAATGTATATTTTGTACGGCATACCTGAAATCCACCAATTTTTTTCTAGCCCTTATCTGTGTAGGCAATAAATCCGCCGCGCTTTTTAAATACGTATCCAGCGCGTTTTTTATGATATTTCTCAAATATTTTTGGTTAAGATTTTCCGTCAGTGAATAGATCGGAACTATCCGACCTATATTCAGAGAATCTTCAAGTTTCTTATTATCCAGAATCTCAAAAGTCGGATGGGTGATCTGAAGATGTTTCTGAAGTTCGATTTTGCCGTAAAGAGCGACAATTTGTCCGATTTCAAAAAACTTTTTCATAAAAGGCTGATTATACCACACGGCAAACAATTTTCTGCCGGCCGAGGTGATCACCATTTCAACTATACATTTGCCGGTTTTTGCCCTAAAAATCTCTATCCCCGTAATCTTCCCTATCGTCCCCTGAACAAGACCCGGTCTAAGATCCTTTATCTCGACAATAAGGCTTCGATCTTCATACCGGCGCGGAAGATAATAAAAAAGGTCCCGCACCGTTTCAATCCCTATTTTCCCGAACAAATCCGACTTTCGGGGACCAACTCCCTTTATATACCTGATAGGTACTTTTTCTAAGGTCTTTTTCTCTTGCATAATCCTCTTCGTTATGATAGTATTCAATCTCAATTCAGCGTCCGGACGGGACTTTGTTATTATACGAAGTATGCTGTCCGCTGTAAAGGATGAAGATAAAAACGAGAGGTGAGATAAATTATGTCAAAAGAGTGTTTTATTTGCGGAAAAAAACCTGTAAGCGGCAGATCGATCAGCCGCAGAGGTATGGCAAAAAGTAAAGGCGGCGTCGGTCAAAGAATAACCGGCACCACCCTGCGCCGTTTCAGCCCTAACCTGCAAGCAACCCATGCTTTAATTGACGGTAAAAAGAAAAAAATTAAAGTCTGCGCGAAATGCCTAAAAGCCGGCAAAGTTCAAAAAATAAACTAATCCG
>CAYPYT010000005.1:0-22887 GCA_964415105.1 uncultured Planctomycetia bacterium
GAAATCTTTGAAGAATTAATTAGAGTTCCTTCGCTTTACTTAGGATGAACAGTCAGGAAAAAACTTCTCGACTGCTCAGTTGTCTGTTAGAAATATTTATCGATGAATTTTAGAATTTTGGAAAAGATTTTTTTTATTATGCCGGTATAGATGGGTTTTTTGCTGTTTTCGTGCAGGAGATAATCTAATGCGCCAAGTCCGGAGGAATATCCGGTTCTCTCGGGCGGAAGTTCTTCAAAATGTTTCGCACGGCAAATTCCGGCGAAAGCGGGTATATTGAAAAATTGTTCGGAAAATTCTATCAATTCATCAAAAGCGGCGCCTTCACCGGCAATAATAATTTTTCGGACGCTTCCCCATTCGGACAATTTTACGATCTTAGAATATAATTTTTCCAAGGTCTCCTTGTCAATAATCCCGCTCTTTGACACTACCTCATCCGTTCCTTGCGAAAAAACGCGGCAGTTAGATAGTATCCCCTGATCAAAGACCATAATTTCCGATAGATCTTTGTGTATGTTAAATATGGCCGTAACCGTATTTCTATCTTCATCACTTAACACGCGATAGGAAGAAGCAAGCCCCGAAAACATAAACCCCGCGGGAACAAACCCCGCCTGAGCGACACACTTTGACATGTTCTTTAAAACTGACGAATTAATTGTCAGAATATTTACATCAACTCCCAGTTTCACGCCTTCAAGATTTAATGGATCCTTAACACCTTTTTCATTATCAATGCTGAACTCTTTCGCGATCTTATGCAAAGGTTCTTTATCCAAAGGTATTTTTACTGTCGAGGCGATATTTATACATCTCGCGATGTCAGTCTCTGACACTTCTCTTCCATATTTTGAAAGCAGAACCACTCCGGATGAAGATATTAACTCGATAGATGAAGAAGTAACCGCCGCGTAAATATCCTGCGCTTTTTTTCCGGTTTTTTCCGTTATTTTATTTAGAACTTCCGTTATTGAACCGGCGGCTTCGACAATATCCGAAACCATACCTTTTGAAAAAGCGTCGGATTTTACACGCGCGAAAGCTTCAAAAACACAATCTCCGTTCTTGCGCCAGCGCGCCATAACCGCGGCGATTTCACCGCGTCCGGCATCAATAACAGCAAAATATTTATCCATAAATCCGCCTTACCATATTATGACCCGCGTATCGCGAGGCACATACAACCCAAAAACCTGCAACCTGTAACGTGAACCGTGCAACCTGTAACCTGTAGCGTAAATCTCTATCTGAACGATATCACGGCATCTTCGAATCTTAGGTCTATATACTTTAGATCTTTCACATTTAGTTCAGGATCGTTCAATATTTCTTTTAAAGAATCGATTTTTCTCAAAAAATCGTCCTTGCCCACCTTAACGATCACGCCGGATATACTGATCTGTATATTATTGCGATCATGTATGTCAATAAAATCTATATTCTTCTTGTCAATATCGCCCTTTTTGGATAACCCTCTTAAAAAAAGCAAGGCTCGAATTAACGCCTCGTTTTTAATTCGATCACCTTTTTCCGGCATCTTAAGAAAGAAATTCATACCCTTAATTTTCACGATTCCTCGAGGGCTCTCTCCTATCGCGAGGACTACACCTTCCGAGTCAATAAGCACTCCATCGCCTGAATCGATCACAGCGGCAGTTTCTCTCGGGACAATATCAACTTCCAAAACATTGGGAAAATTTCTTCGAATTTCTATTTTTTTAAATTGCGGAAAGTTTTTTCTCATAAGCACCTGGATCTGTTTCAAATCCACGGTGAATATATTTCGTCCGATATAAAATTCATTCAGCTTATCCAGATCTTCATCAAAAGAATATTCCGATTCCATGTTCACGGATATTTCTTTTATGTTGAAAGTCACGTTATTATAAAAAAAATAACGAACTCCATAAAAAAACGCCGCGGTTACGCAAACAAATATTCCCCCAAGCATGAGAATTCTCCCTAAATATGTTTGCCTCAAGCTGAAATTTTCGGAATATTTTGTTATTTTACGCGCGCGTGAATTCGCCCTCTTTTTCACCATACCTCTTTCCTCCGATCAAATTTGCCGCCCGCAAACCGTGAATGGTTTCTGATAGTTCGTAGGGGCGGACCCATGTGTCCGCCCTTTTCCTTTATCTTTTTTCCGAATCCGAATTTATACCTTAAGCGATTCATTCAGCATACTAACACATAATGAGCAAAAATCCAAATCATCCGCTTTCGCGGCCATGGGGAGGAGACTTTTTTCCGTAAGTCCGGGGATTGTATTTACCTCCAGAACAAACATCTCTCCCTCCGGGGAGAGTATTAGATCTACTCTGGAAAACCCCCTGCAATCAAGTGCTTTGTGCGCTTTCACTCCGATTTGCTGAACTTTCAAATATTTTTTCCGATCAAGCTCAGCCGGCACAACATACTCTGTATCATTTGCCTCATATTTAGCTTTAAAGTCGTATACGCCTTGTTTGGTTATTATTTCAACAACAGGCAGAGCGCGCCGACCCATTATCCCGATCGTTAATTCCCTTCCGTAAATAAATTTTTCAACGATCACTTCGTCTCCAAACTCAAAAGACTTATTTATTCCTTTTAAAAAATCATCCTTCAAGAAAACAACCGAAAGCCCGATACTGGATCCTTCATACCTGGGTTTAATAACACACGGAAAACTGATCTTATCAAAAGAAATATTTTCACCTTTTCTTATAACCACATATTCCGGCACCGTAAGTCCCGCGGCTCTAAACCTTTCCCTTGAAGCCAGTTTATCTATGGCGAGAGCCGAAGAAACTGGTCCGGACCCGGTATACCTTATGTTTCGTTCCTCCAGCATACGCTGAATAGTACCATCTTCGCCGAATTTTCCGTGTAAAGCGATAAAAGCCATGTCAATATCAATTTCGCGTATCAAAGATCCGAAATTCTCCGGCGAAAAATCAAAAAAAAGAGTCGTAAGCCCCGCTTGAGACAATGCCTCAAAAACAGCTCTCCCGCTTTTAAGGCTGATTTCACGCTCGCTGGAACTGCCTCCGGCGAAAACCCCTATTTTATACTTCTTTAATCTGTTAAGTTTATGATCCATAATTTAAAGATCTCCGCGTTTTATAAAATTTCAATTTCAGGTTCAAGATTAACGTGAAAAACCTTTTTTACTTTTTTTTGGATATCCCCGATAAGCGTCATAACGTCCAGGGAAGAAGCTCCTCCCGTGTTTACGATAAAATTGGCGTGTTTTTCGGACACACTCGCGTTTCCTCTTCCGACGCCCTTCATTCCCGATCTATCTATCAATTCCCCGCTTGCCGGCGTGTTTTTTCCCGGATTTTTAAAAATACACCCCAGAGTTTTCTCATCCAGCGGCTGGTGAATAGCTTTCTCGCGGAGATAACAGCCTAATTTTTCTTTAAGTTTTCCGGCAGAAACTTTTTCAAGGCAAAATTCCGCGCGGGTTATAATTTCTTCTCTATCAAAAGATGATGTCCGATATCCGAATTCTATTTCTTTTTTTTCTCTCCACGCGTATTTCCCGTGTTTATCCAGAATGAAAACTCTTGTTAATTTTTCGCTAACAGCGCTTTTATATGAAGCGTTCATTTTTATGGCGCCGCCAATCGTCGCGGGAATACCTGCCGCTCCCTCCAAGCCGCCTAATCCGTGCCGACAGCAATCGGCAACAAGTTTCCTAAGGCTTGTTCCTCCGCCAACCGTTACCACATTATCTTTTATCGTGACCCGATCAAAAAAATCACCGGCAAGTTTAATGATGGCACCTTCAAATCCTGTATCCGCGATCAAAATATTGCTGGCATTGCCGATAACTTTTATCTTTAACGACGCGCTTTTAAGCAAATTAACCGCTCTTTGTAAAGTTTCGGGATCTATCGGGGTAATCCACACGTCCGTCTTTCCGCCGATTCCGATAGACGTGCGCCCGGAAAGAGGATAATCAAAAAAAACTTCCCGCGCGGGGCATATTTCAGTCAACTCTTTTTTTACTTCATCCGTTAACATCCGCCCTCCGCTATTAATAATTCACGGGCGGACGCAAGGCCCGCCCCTACGAATGACCAACAAACCCCGCCAACAACCTCGTAGGTTGGTGGTGCTCTTTACCACCATCCTACGAGGTTGTTGGCGGACGATTCAACATTAACTATCATACGGGCGGACGCAAGAACCGCCCCTACGAAAAACCAACAACCATTCACCGTTCAGGAACGGATGCCCCTACGCGCGCGGATAGCCTGTCAACTATCAGACTCGAAACTTCTCTGATGTCGCCCGCGCCAAGCACCAAAACTATGTCGCCGTGCTTTGCTGTTTCTCCAATGAATCGCGGTATATCTCCTTTATCAAGAACCACAACTTTTTCAAATTGGGTTTTATCTATTCCCTCATACATAGCCTCAACTTTTACAGCTTCGGCGAGTTCTTCATCCGCGGAATATATATCCGTTAAAATAAGAATATCCGAAGAACAAAAACAATTCAAAAATTCCCGAGCGAGATCTTTTGTCCGGCTATACCTGTGAGGTTGAAAGATTGAGATAACTCTGCCGAGGCTATTAAATCCGCGCGCCGCCGTTATTACGGAGCTAAGCTCCGTCGGATGATGCGCGTAATCTTCGACAATTTTTACCCCGCCTATATCGCCGACAATATCGAATCTTCTTTTCACACCGCCGAAGGAATCGGCGGCTTTCGAGATTTCCCCGATGCTAAGTCCCTGTTCAAGACATACCGCGATAGCCGCCAATATGTTCATTAAATTATACCGCCCGATAAGCGGGCTGGTAAAGCGCTCGAAACTAACGCCTCTGATTACCGGTTCAAATTCTATAAATTTATCATATTTGAAATTTTTGGCTGATATGTCAAAATTGCCGTCCAGTCCAAAAGAAATTTCGCGCGAGCTCCTCGTCATAATGGGAAAGGATTTAAGAACCGGATCCTCTCCGTTAAAAACAAAAACACCGCCTTCGGAGATGCGACCCGCGAATTCCCGATATGCCGCGATAAGGTTTTCCATCGACCCATAATGTTCAATGTGCTCTCTTTCAATATTTGTTATTACAGCGCATTTTGTCGGGATATTCCTGAAATATCCGTCGCTTTCGTCAATTTCCGCGACCACCATCTCTCCGGCGCCCAATTTCGCGTTACCTCTAAATAATTCAACTTCGCCTCCGATAACGACAGTAGGATCTTTTCCGGAGGTCTCCAAAATATGCGAGATGAGAGCGGTCGTCGTCGTTTTTCCGTGTGTTCCGGTAATACCGATAGATATAAGCGCTTCCGCTATGACTTCCCTGAGAAGTTCACCCCTTGAAATGATTTTAATACCACAGGCGGCCGCCCGGAGAACTTCAGGGTTATCGTCTCTAATGCAGGCAGACTTTACTACAATATCCGTGTCTGGGGAGACATTACTCGCGTCGTGAGCTCCATATACTACACCTCCGAGTCTTCGGAGTTCGTCTGTAAGATTGTTCGGCCTCTGATCCGACCCCGTTACTGTATGTCCTTTTGAAAGATAGATATGTGCTAAAGCACTCATCCCTATTCCGGCAATCCCAACAAAATGAATTTTTTTTCTTTTCATAGCGCTAACATCCGCCCCATTGTAGGGGCACGGCATGCCGTGCCCCTACGAAAAATCAACAAACTCCGCCAACAGGCTCCGCCGCCATTGTACGGGCACGGCATGCCGTGCCCCTACGATGAAATGGAGCCTTGTTGGCGGACGATTCACTATTTACGAGAGGACGCCGTTGTCCCGGCGCCTTTTCTCTTTCGTACTAATTTCACAACTTCCTCAGCTAATTTTTTCCCCGCGTCGGGTAGGCAAAGTCGACCCGAAGCCAGTGCCATCTCCCGAAGATTGGATCCGGGCAGTAACAACTTAAGCACATCCCGGGCCAAATCTTCGGAGGAAAAGTTTTTTTCTTCCCGGCAGATCGCCGCTCCGGCCTTCTCGAAATATTCCGCGTTTGACTTTTGGCTGTTCCTATGATTGGGGTACGGAACAAGTATCATCGCTTTCGAATAAAATGCCAGTTCGAATATTGCCGACGCGCCGGACCTTGTAATCGCCAGATCGCTAACGCAATACGCGTCCGCTATCGATTCTAAAAACGAAAAAACTTTTCCCGGAATTTTGTTATCTCTATAAAACTGTTTTATTTGTTCATAATCCTTTTTGCCCGTAAGATGTATAAACTGAATGCCCTCCGCGCGCCGCGGTGTTTCGGAAATAAGGCGGGCGGCGCGTCCTGCGGTATTATTAAGAAAAGAACACCCCTGACTTCCTCCCATGATAAGAACTGTTTTGACATCCGGAGAAACACCAAGTTTTCGCGCCGACTGAATTCTGTCGTTGGTCAGCATTTCCAATCTCAAAGGATTACCGGAAAAAACTACACGTTCTTTCGCCGCGCGTGAAAAAAACGTGAAAGATTCCTTAAAACTGACGGCAATCGCGTCAGCAAAGCGGCTTAAGATCTTATTCGCCTTGCCGGGGAAAACATTTTGCTCATGTAAAATTACGGGAACTCTGAACATTTTCGCCGCGATAACAATCGCCGCCGAAGAATATCCGCCGAAACCAACGCAAACCTCCGGCCGGGTTCCGGCAACAATGTATATTGATCTGGCAGTATCAATAAAAAACTTCAGCATAAAAACCAAAAGGCGATAAATATTAAACTTTCGCGGCATAGGATTTACTGACAGAAAGAAACACCGATACCGGCAAGCGGCAAAAAGAGCCCTATCCAATCGTCTTTGACTTGAAACGAAAAATATATTTTTTACTCCCTTTTTTTCCAGCTCCCCGGCCAAAGCGACTGCCGGAAAAATATGACCGCCGCTCCCGCCGGCGGCAAGAATGATCCTCATGTTATTCCGCCTCCCTTGCCAAATTCAGTATTAGCCCGCAAGCGGCCATATGGCTGATAAGCGAACTTCCGCCATAGCTTATAAAAGGCAGAGGCAGACCTTTTGTGGGCAACATACCGGTCGAAACCCCCACGTTTACAATAACCTCAAAGGCGATTATTACACCTATTCCCATAACCGCGCGCGAGGAAAAGGTATCATGCAGTTTAAACGCGATCCGGAGAGAAAACCATATAAAAAGCGCGAAAAGCGTCAATACCGCGAAAGTTCCCAAAAAACCTAATTCTTCGCCGATTATTGAAAAAATAAAATCCGTATGAGATGCCGGCAGGTAAAAAAGTTTCTGACGGCTCTCCCCAAGTCCCGCTCCAAAAAAACCACCGGACCCAAGCGCGATAAATGACTGCACCAATTGAAATCCCGTCCCCTTCGCGTCAGCCCACGGATTGACAAAAGCCAATATCCTCCTCACGCGATACGGTTCCATAAGAACAGCCAAACACATTACAGGAAGCGCGCTTATCGCGATGCAGAACAAATGCTTCAATCTTACCCCCGAAACAAATAACAATGTGATCCCCGCGAAGAGTACCGCCACAGCCGTTCCCATATCAGGTTCCATCAATATCAAAACGCTCGTTACGCTTATTATTAAGACCGGCGGAACTATCCCGTATTTGAAATTTGTCATTAAATATTTTTTGCGCGCCGTTAGATCCGCGAGATACAATACCAAGGCGAATTTTGCCAATTCCGAAGGCTGAATCCCGAACCCGAAAAATCGTATCCATCTGCGCGCTCCGCCGGCTTGACTGCCTATGCCGGGTACAAGCACAAGAATTAAAAGAAGGATCAAAAACAGCATTATCCATTTCGCGTTTCCGGCTATCGCCCTAACCGGTACCAGCATACACAATATTGCCGCGATCGTACCAACTGATAAACACGCGAGGTGTCTTTTCACAAAATATAGACTATCTCCGGTCCTGCTAAACGCGTAAACGGCACTTGAAGAATAGATCATAACTATGCCGATCATTAGAAGCATAGACATTGTCACTAACACCACTTTTGAATTATTGTTCATTCTTTCGAATATCCATTTGGGTTTTATCTTTCACGAACGGGCAGTATCGCGTTTTCACTTCTTTCTGAAAAATTTCTCCTCGTTCTTTATAATCGGGAAACATATCAAAACTGGAACACATCGGAGAAAGCAGTACCGCGCCGGAGGCCTCCGCCAAAGAAATACTTTTTTTAACCGCCTCGGCCATACTTTCGGCATATACTACCGGAACCGTGTCCTTAAAAACACGCGCCATTTTCTCTCTAGCCTCTCCGATAAGCACCATAGCTTTTACTCTCTTTTTTACAATAGGAATAATAGACTGATAATCCCCGCCCTTATCCCTGCCTCCGGCTATAAGTATCACCTTTTCCCGCATGCCCTCAAGCGCTGAACGCGCGGCATCTATATTCGTAGCTTTCGAATCATCTATAAACTCTATTCCTTCAAAAACAGCGACACTTTCACACCTATGTTCCAAACCTTTAAACGAAATAATATTTTCCCGTATAATATCCTTTTCAACTCCCATAATATGAGCGGCGATCGCGGCACTTTGAGCGTTATCACAATTGTGCGCGCCCTTAAGTGTAATTTCATTTTCTTTTATGACACACTCGTTTTTTCCGCCGGAGTCTATCACTATATCCCCATCACGGCGCGAATAAAAAAGGAGACGGCTTTTTATCTTTCGAGTCATGCCGTCTCCCGCAAAACTTGAATTTAAAATCGCCCAGTCTTTTTTTGACTGATTTTCAAAGATCTTAAACTTCTTCGTCTTATAATTTTCATAATTTCCGTGCCGGTCATAATGATCTTCCGAAACATTCAGCAAAACAGCAATATATGGCTTGAACTTTCTGATGTTTTCAAGCTGAAAAGAACTTACTTCCACTACCGCGACACTTTCCGCGGTAAGAAAATCAACTTCCCCGCTTAAAGGATTTCCGATATTTCCGCACTCGACCGTATGCCTGCCGTGTGCGGAAAGTATTCTACCAATAAGCCTGGTTGTAGTCGTCTTACCATTTGTGCCCGTAATAGCTATAATCGGCGCCGGGCAGAATAAAAAACCCAATTCCAATTCACTCAACACAAGCGCTTTTTCGGAAAGTATCCCTGAAGAACATAACAGCAGAGTGTTTATCCCGGGACTCGCGATAACAATCTCAGAATTCGAACAGAAACGAGAGGTATGCCCGCCCGTTTCATATTCAATCGAATAATCTTTTAATTTTTCCAAGCGCTCGCGTACTGCCGAACTATCGGCTCTTTCGCTTACCCTGACTAAAGCCCCTCTCTCCGCCAAAAGTTTACAAGCGGCATACCCGCTTACCCCCAACCCCAACACCAAAATTTTCTTATCCTTAACATCCATCATAAAATCACCTTACTCAAACACCCCGCGCCGTGAACCATTATTCATAAAAAACCATTAACGATTAACGGGCGGACACACGGGTCCGCCCCTACGGACTACGGACAATCAACAGCTATTCACTAGTTATCGTACCTTAAGCGCCGCTATGCTTATGATCGCAAAAATGGCGGCGACAATTAAAAACCGCATGGTAATTTTAGCTTCAGGCCATCCTTTTATCTGAAAATGATGATGTATGGGCGACATAAGAAAAACTCGTTTTTTTGTCATTTTGAAAAATACCACCTGAATTATAACCGACAATACTTCTAAAACCAAGACACCTCCGACAAGAAGCAAAAGAAATTCTTTTTTTATCAAAACGCTTATGATCGCGATTGTCCCGCCGAGAGAAAGGGCGCCTGTGTCTCCCATAAAAATTGTGGCGGGAAAACTGTTAAACCAAAGAAAACCCAACCCCGCGCCGGTCACGGCCGCGCAAAAAATCGCAAGTTCTCCGGCACCGGGAAGATAAAAAATATGCAGATAATTGCTGATTTCCGCGTGTCCGGTAATATAACTGAACACCGCGTACGTAAACGTAACAAATATGACACATCCAACTGCCAATCCGTCAAGCCCGTCCGTAAGATTTACAGCGTTGGAAGACCCCACGATCACCAAAAGTATGAAAACTATATAGAAAATACCGAGATTACAAACACTGTTTTTAATGAACGGCACATATAATTCTGAACCTATCGCTTTATTATGCAAAACAAAAACACCTACAAGAAGAGCCAGTATGATCTGTCCGGCTAATTTGCTCGCGCCTCGTATGCCTTTGGAACTCTTATTCTTGAGTTTGAAAAAATCGTCCAGAAATCCGATAGCCCCCAACCAAACCATGCCGGCTATTGCCAGCAAAACATAATCGTTGTCTAAACGACACCATAAAAGAGAGGACACAACAACTGAAACAATAATGAGAAGTCCCCCCATTGTGGGAGTTCCTTCTTTGTGTTTATGTAAGCCATATATGCCGTCTACATGTTCTTTTCGAACATACTGTCCTATCTTAAAAGCTCGAAGACGCCTGATCATTACAGGACCTATGGCCACACATATAAGAAAAGACGTAAAAGCCGCCAGAGCCGCCCGGAACGTTATATATTTGAAAATGTTAAATCCGAACCAATACTCTTTTAATGGGTATAAAGCATGGTATAACACTTGATGACTTCCTCCATTTTTGCCGCGCGCGATCCTTTTATGAGTACCGTAGTATCCTCATTCGATATTTTTTTTAAGATTTCCGCCGCCCGCGCGTGACTCGCGGCATAAATAATATTTTCTTCGCGCATTCCGTGTTCTTCAGCCGCCCGCGCCATATGCCCTGCCCGGGTTCCGACAACTATAAGAAAATCAATATTCTTTTTTGCTATACTTTCTCCGATCTTCCGATGAAAATACCTGCTCCTCAGTCCAAGTTCCGCCATTTCTCCGGCTACAACACCTTTTTTACCGGAACATGCCGATTGCAGGAACTGAAGCGCGCATTCAAAAGAATCCGGATTCGCGTTATACGCGTCGTTAATAAATGTACATCCGGCAAGAACTGTTTTTTCCAATCTCATTTTAGGAAGATTTGTCCTTTTTAACGCTTCCCGCGTACGGACATAGTCTATACCCAAATTTCGCGCCGCGGATATCGCCGCGACCGCGTTCGAAACATTATGCAGACCTTCAAGCGGCAAATAATATTTTTCACCGCCTAAAAAAAACTCATACCCTTCTTTTTTCTTACAAATCCCCTCAATGATACTGTCACTTTTTTTATCCGTCCCAAAAAAATGAAGCGAAACATTTTTAGAACGAACACTCCCCAAAAGATCATCATCTTTATTTAAGAAGGCTTTCCCTTTGAACGGTAAAAATTTTAACAGTTTTATTTTTTCAGCGAAAACACCCCTTCTATCCGACAACCCCGCTAAATGGCCGTGCCCAATGTTCGTAATAATCACCGTCTCGGGAGCGGCAATAGCGGCCAGGCGCGATATTTCCCCGGGAAGACTTGTTCCAAGTTCCATAATCGCGATATCGAAATTTTCCGTTAAACGAAAAAGAGTCAGGCTTACACCGATAATGTTGTTATAAGAAGCGGGACTTTTAAGAACTTTATATTTTACCGAAAGAATATCAGTCAGCATATTCTTAACGGTAGTTTTCCCATTTGTTCCCGTTATACAAATAACCGGAATATCCGCTTCTCTCCTTATTGCCGAGGCAATAGCCGCCATAGCTTTAATCGTATCCTTAACGACAATAATATGGCACAAGTTTTTTTTTATAAGAGCCTCATCAGCGCGGTGAACAATTAATCCCGCCGCGTTTCCGCGAAGAGCTTCTCCTATAAAATTATGCCCGTCATAATTTTTCCCTCTGATGGCGATAAAGAACTGTCCACTCTTTATTGTCCTTGAATCTATACCGAAGCCGGCAGTAATTTTTTCTTTTTCATTCTTTGAAAATAATTTTCCCCCCGTAATTTCAGCAATTTTTTCGACCGTAAAATTAAACATAATAAATAATAAACATCCGCTAACATTGTACGGGCGGACGCAAGGCCCGCCCCCACTCCCCACCTCGTCATCCTGAACGAGCCGAAGGCGAGAGAAGGACCCCATCCATTTTCACCCTGCACGCCCGCCCTCACTCCCAGCGCGCGGCAAGCTCCTACCCATACCCCATCTTCTCTAACGCTTCTTCCGCCGTTTTCTTGTCATCAAAAGGCAAGATCTTATTTCCTATTATTTGGTAATTTTCATGACCTTTGCCCGCGATAAGTACTATATCTCCCTCTTCGGCCATACTTACGGCTTGCTGTATCGCGACTTTTCTGGATTCTATTATACTATAGTTTTTTTTCCCGGCCATCCCTTTTTCGATCTCCCATAGGATAGCTTTCGCGTCTTCCATTCTTGGATTGTCATTCGTTATTATTACTTCATCCGACAGTTTACCGGCAATATCTCCCATTATGGAACGCTTTTGTCTGTCTCTATCGCCTCCGCACCCAAAAACACAAATAAGCTTGCGCGGATTTAAACGTCTAAGAGCCCGCAAAACATTTCTGAGCGCGTCCGGCGTATGCGCGTAATCAATAAAAACTTTAAACGGGGTTTCTCTTCCGGCGAGATCAAGCCTCCCGGGGGGACCTGAAAAATTTTCTATAACTTTTTTTATCGCGTTTAAATCCATACGCGGCGAGAAAAATACACCCGCGGCGGCCAAAATGTTATAAACGTTGTATTCTCCGAGAAGCCTTGCCTTAACAGAAACGGTTCCGACCCCTTCCGCCTTTATATCAAATTCTGTTCGGTCGGAAAAAAACCGCAAATTTTCCGCGCGAACACGCGCTTTTTCGCGAATTCCGAAAGTAACGAGTTTTGAGAAGGGAATTTCGCGAGAGACACTCATCACAAGGGGATCATCCGCGTTCAGGATTGCCGCCCCTCCTGTTTTAAGATTTTCAAATATTCGCGCCTTATCATACAAATATGTTTTCATATCTTTATGATAGTCCAAATGTTCCGGAGTTATATTCGTAAATACCGCGGAATCTAATGCTATACCCGAAATCCTGCCCTGCCTAAGCGCGTGGCTTGAGATTTCCAAAACTGCCGAACGTTTTCCGTCGGAAACCATTTCCGATAGGATACTATTAAGCGTTACAACATCCGGCGTCGTTAACTCGGATCTTTCCAATTTTGTGCCGGTTTTTTTTATAAAAACAGTACTGACAAATCCGCTGTCCCCACCTAAAGCGCGGGAAAGACTGTCTATCAAAAATACGCACGTAGTTTTCCCGTTTGTTCCGGTTACTCCATGCACGGTAAGAGCGCGGGATGGATCTCCGAAAACATCTTTAGCGGCACGGGCTAACGCGCTTTTTGTATCTTTGATAACAATGATCTTTTTTATCGCTGTTTTTGCGAGAGACGCCGGTTTTTTTTCACAATATACCGCCGACGCTCCTTTTTTAAGAGCTTCGCAAATATATTCATGACCGTCACAAACCGCGCCTTTTACCGCGAAAAAAACATCTCCCGGATTTATTTTACGAGAATCCGTCTTAATATTTGTTTTATTTAACACTGTTTTTTTTATCATTTTTCACTTAAGTCGGATCACATAGGAGCTTGCCGCGGGTTTATTTGAATCCATATACTGTAATATACGTTCCGCCATGTTTTTAAACACCGGAGCGGCAACAACACCTCCGAAATATACCGGATGAGGATCAAAAACAGTAACAACTATACTCAAAACAGGGTTGTCTACCGGCGCCAGGCCTATAAAGGTCGCGTCATACTTATCCGGAAAATATCCCCCTTCAGGATTAATTTTTTGAGCCGTTCCGGTTTTTCCAGCCAGCTCATATAGATCGGATTCCGCGCGGCGGCCGGTCCCCGCTGTAACCGCGTATCTTAAACATTCTTTCATCTTAATACAAGTTTCTTCTCTCAATACTCTGCGCCGTACGGTAGGCTTAAACTCACGATATACCCCGCCTTCCCATGTCGTTATTTTTTCCACGATATACGGCTTTACCAAATATCCTCCGTTGGCTATCACACTCATCGCCGAGACCAATTGAATAGGCGTAACCGCGATGCCCTGCCCGATAGGTATAGTAGTGATGTCGCTCTTGGACCACCGGGAAAAAGGCCGGCTTATGCCTTTAACTTCACCGGGCAAGCTAATGCCGGTTTTTTCTCCAAACCCGAACCGTTTAACATAATTATATAATTTTTTCTCACCCAGTTTACCGGCCGCCTTTACCGTCCCGATATTGCTTGATTTTCCTATCACTTCACGAAACGTAAGATCCCCATATTTATGAAAATCATGCAATACTCTGCCCGCGACCTTATAATTCCCTTTCTCACAATAAAACTTATCATCCAGCTCAACAAGCCCTTCGTTTATGGCGGCGCTTGCCGTAACTATTTTAAAAACGCTTCCGGGTTCATAAACATTTGATATCGCCTTATTTTTAAGAACTTCCCGCGGCGCCATACTGAAGTCATTTAAATCATAACTCGGATAATTCGCTAAAGCCAAAATTCTGCCGGAGGAAGGATCCATAACTACGGCTGAAGCGCCGCTTGCCCGATGTTTACGCGCCTGCTTCGAAAGTTCTTCTTCCGTTATGTATTGTATAACACTATCGATCGTAAGCACAATATTATAACCGTTCTCAGCAGGTAACGACTCTTCCTCGTTAAATAGAACGGTTTCGCTTTTCGCGTCTCTTATAAGATGCCTGTGTCCCGGCTTCCCTTTAAGTTTTTCGTCAAATTCAAGTTCAATACCTTCTAACCCGTTATTGTCAATTCCTACAAAACCTATTACATGCGCGGCCATCGCGTCATTTGAATATTCCCTTTTGTTTTCCGTTAAAAAAGCTATACCGGGAAGTTTTTGTTTTTTAATCTTTTCAGCCGTAGTCGCGTCTATTTTACGTTTGATCCATACAAAGGCTTTTTGTTGATCGAATTTCTCATCTAATATATTCTTATCAATACACAGAATTTTTGACAGTATTGCTGAAGATAAAGTTTTATCCTTCACCGCTCCCGGATCGCAATAAACACTCTCAACATCAAGATTTACGGATAGCGGTTCCATCCCGGAATCGAAGATAACGCCGCGCCGCGGCTTTATTTCAAGCACTTTATTGTGCTGAAGAGAAGCCATTTTGGAAAACTTTTCACATTCTATAACCTGGAGATAAAATAACCGAAAAAATAGAAGCGCCATAAACACCATTACAAATAGAAACACCAGGTATTGGCGATTTTTGTACATTATTCCTCACTATCTTTTTCGCGGGTTCTAAACGTTTTATTCGCGGGGTTCAGCTTCAGCACTCAAGGTAAACAGATCAAAAAACTTTTCGATCAAACCGCCGCCAAAAGCACGTTCCGTAATCTTCTCATAAGCGATTTGACAGCTGTTTATCCGTCCGATCCTGTGAGAGGCAAACTCAATTTCTTCTCCGTTGAGCGAGACAAGAAGATTTCTGGGGGATTCCAATTTGGATAAATTATACATTAATTTCGAATTCTGATCAACGACACTCGCCAAATGCCTCCTATTCTTCTGGAGATCATATCCCGTTTTCACGATTTCAACCCGCTGATGGACATATCCAACGGCGATCATCGTGATCAACATTCCTATGGAAAGAAACTTATGAAATTTCATATATTATACTCTTTCAGCGCACCGCAGTTTAGCGCTTCTTGCCCTTGAATTGACTTTAATCTCATCCATTCCCGGCACCACGGGCTTTTTTGTAATAATTTTAATTTTTTCTTCCCGAACCATTTCTTTATACAAATTTTTTATTATTCTGTCTTCCAGAGAGTGAAACGATATAACACATATTCTCGCGCCGGGAGACATAAGCGGTATCGCGCCGCGCACCCCATCCTCAACAGAGGTCAATTCATCGTTTACATAGATCCTTAATGCCTGATAAGTTCTCGCGGCCGGATGTAAACGAACCTTGCGATACTTCCTGCCTATCGACTTCAATATAATTTCCGTCAACTCTTTCGTCGTTTCAATTTTCTTTTTTCCGCGCGCGGTAATTATCGCCCCGGCAACAAGAACGGCATGCCGTTCTTCGCCGTATTCCCTGATAATTTCGGTCAATTCCTCTTTTCCGAAATTGTTTATCACATCAAACGCGCTTAATTTTTGACGGCTGTCAAACCGCATATCCAACGGCCCGTTCTTTAAAAAACTAAACCCGCGGAGCGCTTCATCTAACTGAAAAGAAGAAAATCCGAGATCAAAAACCGCCCCGTCAATCTTGTTTATACCCGAGTCGCGTAAAATATCACTGATATTTCGGAAATTATCATTAACAAAAATTATCCGCTCGGAAAATTCTTTCAATCTATCTTTCGCGGCACTTATGGCCGAGGGATCACGGTCAAGGGCTATTAATTTTCCCTTGGGGCCTATTTTTTTTAAACATTCTAAGGCATGCCCTCCTCCGCCCAAAGTCGCGTCCAGAACAGTATCACCCGGCTCTATGCGCAAATAATCCATCACTTCATGTAAAAGAACCGGCAAATGCAAAAAAATCCTTTCATATATCTGGTTTCTTGTTTTCATCTCCTCGCCCGAATCTCGAAGATATGAAAACCTGTTTTTAATTCATCACGCTTTAAAAAAACCACTCATCACGCCATACTGCTTTTTAAAAAATTTGCTGTAGGAACTTACCAAATCGTTTTTTGAAGTTCCCTTCGCGCGGTGTTTTCTTTTTCCGGACGATTTTTCTTTCCCGTACATTGATCCGGAGAACGAACAAGCCTGTAAATATTTTTTTTTCATACTCTCCTTCATCAATATCTATCTTTATAACATCCCTTAAATTCCAGACACAAAACTAAATACAATTTTTTGCTCTTATCTGCTTTCTTTTCCCCAACTTGGACGAAGAAACAACATACCTTTTAACCCCCAAATGCGAAGTGCCGGAAGAAAGCGCCCTCGCTTTTTTTACTCTTTCCACCATATTCACACAATTAATAAATTCTACCTGCTTTTTATGAAATTTTATCGCGAATTGTCGATACATATCTCACCCCCTTACCCGGCTATCCTAATCCGTTTTTTTTCATTTTCTAAACATCCAAAAGATTTTCAGCTATATCTTCATAATTTTCTTTTGAAGTTTTATAAAAATTTTTCCATTTATCTTTAGCCCATATTTCTATGCGGTTAGATACACCTATGATCATAATGTCTTTGTTGAGTCCCGCGTATTGTTTCAAATAATCCGGCACAAGGATCCGCCACTGTTTGTCAGGGACAGCTTCGCTTGCCCCGGAAAAAAACAAACGTCTGAATTTTCTCACTTCTCTTTTTGTAAATGACATTGTCTTAAATTTATTTTCCTGAAGCTTCCATTCACTGTCAGCGAACATAAATAAACATTCGTCTAATCCCCGCGTAATATAAAACTTTTCTATGCACGATTCTTCCACAGCATCGCGAAACCGCGCGGGTATGATCAAACGATTTTTAACATCTAATGTGTGCTCATATTCGCCATAAAACATTCCACTTCACCCCACTTTCCTCCACCTACATCAAGAAGTATACCCATAAAATGGGCGCATGTCAACTATTTAAACACACATTTTAAATTTTTTTAATAAGTACACTCCATATAGTACCCCTAAAAAAAACCACCATATCTCGCCACCACCACCAACCTACGAGGTTGGTGGTGTAACCTACGAGGTTGGTGGTGTCGCGAACGACCACCATTAACAAAATACCTCGAGTTCAACCTCGTAGGATGGTATAATGCGGGTACATGCAATGTGCCCCTACTACCAACCTACGAGGATGAACTTGCCATTCACGGGCGTGCGCACAGCAAGGCCCGCCCCTACACTTTATCGTAACCACCATCCTCGTAGGTTAGTGGTGGCTCCCCACACCACTATCCTACGAGGATGGTGGTGGTATTTATGTGAAATAATCAATTCCTCAAGGGGGGTCCTACGAAATTAGAGACGTAAAATGGATTGTAAGACGGGTAGAATGAACTATAAGACAAGGTATTTGCGTGGGGAAAAACAATACTGTAGCGACTGTCCGCCGTTATACTAATTAATAAGATGGGTGTGCGGAAATATTTACTTTAACAATACGCATTACGATTTAATTTCCTTTTCGAGAACAAGCTCTTTGCCTTCTAAAACAGCTGATAATGTTTTCCGCACCCTCTTTAGCGCGGCTACACAAAACTCTTTTTTGCTCAAAAAATAAAGATCATCAAAACTAACGGCGGGAAGAATAGTTACTTTCACCTTTCCCGGATGTATGATTTTATGACCTTTTTTTATAATATTCGTACTACCGTCAATGGCTATAGGGCAAACTTTGACTTTTGTTTCCTGCAAGAAAGAAAAACTTGAAGGTCTGAATTTTCCCAGTTTGTCATCAAAAGATCGCGTACCTTCGGGGAAAATAACAATTGAATTCCCGGCTTTTACCAGATCTATTATTGTTTGATATACTCTGGAGGATCTTCTAATATTGCTTCTCTCTATGGGAATATATTTTTGGAGTTTCATATACACTCCAAAAAACGGCACATTAAAAAGCTCTTGTTTGGCCAAAAACAAATACTGCCTTGGAACAGCTCTGAAAACAATAGGCCAATCCAAATGGCTCTGGTGATTAGCCATATATACAACTATTTCATCTTGAGGTAAATTTTCACGGCCTTTGATATCCAATTTTATGCCGCCTACCTTCATAAGTGTCCAAGCCCAGAAACGCTCATATTTCCGATACATCTTCCTCGACCCCGGCCAAAGCACAGTATCGAAAACAATAGCTAACAGCATCAATACTATCCCATCTATCCACCATATAACCGAATGTATGATCCTGAGTAGTTTTTTCACTATAATTCCTTTTGACAATTATCCGGTTAAGCTCACAACAACATTTCGAAGTTTACTGCCTAATTCCACAGAAGATTTTTTGGTGAAATCATCATGATAATCTTTAAAATAGAGCGGCTTTCCAATATTTACTTCAACTTCTCCGGGCTGTAACTTCCAGGAGCCTTTGGGTAATACGGCAAAATTTCCATCAATCCTTATAGGGATCACGGGCTTCTTGCTGTGTTGGATGATAATAGAAGTTCCTCTGCCGAATTCACCTATCGTCCCGTCTTTTGTTAATTTTCCTTCCGGAAAAATAACAAAAGATCTGCCTTTTTTCGCGAGGTCCACTATCGTATGAATTGTTCTAATAGTTCCCCGCCTATCCTTTCTGTCTAAAGAAAGAAAACCTGCTCTCGTAATATGATCACCGATAAAAGGAACCTTGAAAAGTTTTCTCATTGTAACAAACGTAAATAGATCGGGTAGACATTTAAGCAAGATAAATATATCAAGATAACTTTGATGATTTGACGTATAGATAACATTTGTATCGCGAGGTATGTTTTCCAAACCTGAAACCTTCACTTTGACAAGTGAAGCTTTAGAGAGAAGAATACCCCATAATTTTGTGCTTTTTTGATAGAATATTCTTTTCTTTTCTTTATCTTTTATGAATAGCGTTATGACATAAGATCCCTTATTGGCGACCACACTATAGAGCACTACTAAAAACCAGAATATGACGCTATGAATGGTTCTGAAGATCTTGATCAATTTACTTCCTCTCTCTTTTTTATTCCCATCCAAAATACAACACGGTCAGAACATAAATGAACACCCGTGTATACCACTACCGTGGTTATTGCCACTTTCAAAGAAGGAATATAAACGATTGAACTTAAAGCAATGGCTCCTATTATCCAATCAATCTGATCACAAGGGAACCAGGGTTTGCCCGATGGTTTATTAAGTCTCCGTTTTATAAAACTTTCGACCAAGTCTCCTATAAGAGCCCCGCCGCCCATTAACGCGCCCAATAAAATAAAATTAACCGAGCCATAATCAACGATCGTATTCCTCTTAAAAAAATCAGTATTAAAGAACAATAGCGCCTCAACCCCTGCTACAAGAATCCCGGTTACGATTCCGACCGCAAGCCCTCGCCATGTCTTATTCCGGCCAAGGATATCTTTTCCCTGCCATTTAGCGCCCGCGTCAATAGGCACCGCTATTTTTGCCAAGACTCTTTTGACCCGCCCCGGAACCATTAACCTGTTACCGCAGGAAGCATTGTGATTTCCCAACGCCGCCGGGAGCAGATACCAAAGACAAGAAAATATAAGTTTTATCATAGTTTATTTGTCGAGTTTTTTGTAAACATAGAATATTCTTTGCGCCACCGTAAAATGTGAAAAAAACGCGATTATTGCCACAGACCAAAACACTTGCCCTATACAAAAGCCGGCACCGAGTATGATTATCCTGACCGAACGGGGCATCAATCCGACTTCGCATTTAACATTAAGACTTTCCGCTTTTGCCCGGGTATAACTTACCGTCAAAGAACCTACTATCGCGATTACGATCAAAAGAACATACTCATTTTTTCCCAGTTCTAAAAAGTGTACTAATATCCCAAAATAGATAACAGAATCCGCGTACCGGTCAAGAACTGAATCCCAGAAATTACCAAAGAGCGAACTTCGACCCGAGGCGCGAGCCGCGCTACCGTCGAGAGCGTCAAAAAAACCGGCTATCCATATTAAGATACCTACGGCAAAATAACTTAACCGCCCTTGGGCGATAAAATAAGCAACAACACAGTTAACTATGAGTCCAAAAAATGTTATCTGATTTGGAGTTATTTTTGTCTTTGCTAAAAGACTACCCGGGTACTTTGCAATGAAACGAACGAATTTTCCCACTGAATCAGCCATTTTAAACTACTAATAGTCCGTCAATGTTCAAATGAGGGGTACAGTCACAGAGATTCCCGCCTGCGCGAGAATGACAACAAGGGGCGCGAGAATGATACCCCCCTTTTGTCATCCTCGCGGACGCGGGGATCTGTAATATAAAATACTCCTCATTTAAGGGTTGACGGACTACTACCCTGAAGTTCCTTTCCTTTTATTCTTAACCTTCTTATTCTTGAATACCTTTGTTTTTCCGGACTTTGCCTTGTTCCGTCCATAAGTAGAGATAAAATCTTCTACCATGTTTCTGGCTGTCGTGTCGTCATACTGCACGGGAGGTGATTTTTTAAAGTACGCGCAGGGACCTAAAAGCGCACCTGATATTTTGTTATCCAAGGCGATCTTCGCGCAGCGGATCGCGTCTATTACAACACCCGCGGAATTGGGAGAATCTTCCACTGAAAGCCGACATTCTAAATTCATGGGAAGATCCCCAAAATGCCGGCTTTCTATGCGTAAGAAACAAAGTTTATTATCTTTTTGCCACGGAACGTAATCACTCGGACCGATATGAACATTTTCTTTATCAATATTTAATCCTCGGTTCTCTATTTGAGAAACAACAGCATTTGTTTTTGATATTTTTTTTGAAACAAGGCGTTCTTCTTCCTTCATATTCAAAAAATCCGTATTCCCGCCCGTATTGAGCTGATAAGTATGTTCTATAGGCATTCCTCTGTCTAAAAATAAATTTGTCAAGACCCTATGCAGTATTGTCGCGCCTACTTGTGATTTTATATCATCACCGATAACCGGTAATCCTTTTTCTTTAAAACGTTTTTGCCAGTACTCTTCCCTCGCGATAAAAACCGGAACACAATTAATAAAAGCGCACCCGGCATTCAATACTTGCTCAACATACCATTTTGTAGCTTCTTCGGAACCAACGGGAAGATAGTTAAGAACTATGTCGGTTTTTGTCTTTTTTAATATACCTTCCACATCATCTGTTTTCCCGGGGGCTTTTTTGATGATTCGAGACAGATATTTACCCAAACCATCGTGAAGCATTCCGCGATGGACCTTAACCCCGAGAAAAGGAACTTTAGCAAACACCGCCGTATTGTTGGGTTTCGCGTAAATAGCCTCACTTAGATCTTTGCCTACTTTATTTTCATCGATATCGAAAACAGCTGAAAACTCTATATCGCTTATGTGATACCCTCCCAAATTAACATGCATCAAACCGGGAATAAAATCTTTATCCTTCGCGTTTTTATAATACTCTACTCCCTGTACTAACGAAGAGGCGCAATTACCGGCCCCAATGATCGCGACTTTAATTTTATCCATAGTTTTACTCCTCTTTTCCTATGAAAAGGCCTGCCTCGCGTAAATTCACGAAACAGTACTTTTTAAATCGACTTCGCCCTAACCGCTTTTAACGGAATAATATATATTTTCTCGCGAAGAAATTCAAGACAAAAACAACTATTGTCGCGATAATTTTTGAATGCAGATAATGCAGATTCAGACCCTCCGTAAAAAACCAAAGACAATACTGATTCAAGACAAGCCCTACAATTCCAATTAATATAAAAATTAAAATTTCCAGTTGTCGGTTTTTAAAAGTTCTTTTATCAAAAACCCAATTAACATTCAGCACATAACTTGTCATTGATCCCAATAAAAACGCTATGGCGGAAGATGTTAAATAATAAAGTTGAACAAATTCCGTAAATATGATCAACAAACCATAATCAACCATATACGCGAGACTACCCGCTAAAACGTAACGAAATATCTGAATGGAAATATTAGATGTTGGATTCCGAAAAAGTCTTCCTGCCACAATTTTTTTCCTCGATAACTCGTTATATTGATCAGAACAAAAAGTCACCACTCCAAGAACCGGATAATGCCCTATTTCTCACTTTTAGCGCACATTAAGAATTTGCCGAATCTCATTAATCTAAGGAAATGTACTGCATATATTTAAAATTGTCAAGAGCTAATCCTATCGCGCTGTTGTTATACCGGTTACGTTAATTAATTGCACATTTTAAACTACGAAATGTATGCGTATATTTGTATGTTATACCAATTACAAAAAATAATTACCCAAAAGGAGAAGAGATCCCGGCTCAA
>CAYPYT010000006.1:0-7236 GCA_964415105.1 uncultured Planctomycetia bacterium
CCTTTCCGCGCCTGCGGTACATCTTCACAAGTATGTGTATTTCCTTGCACTTAGAGAGGTTCCTCTTGTAGTGTTCTGAGTCCGTTGTGGGGAGCCAGTGTACCCCAATGTTGATAACATCAACATTGTTAATAAGATAGAAAACTAAAAGGTGCCTCTGGCACCAAATAAAAGGCAGAGGCGGAAGTCTCTGCCTTTTTTTATTTTCAAAAAAGAATATTTTAATGTGGCAATTTATTGGTTGGACATTCTTAGCGTTATTGTTTCTTGGTCTAAGCTGGATTTCCGGTTATAAAGCGAAAAACTCATGTTTACATAACAGAAACGTGTCCGAAATAAGTTTGATACACTGGAAAAGCTTTGCAGTTTCTGAATTGTTCCATTGGGGAACTGGTTGAATATGTACGGGTTAATAAGGGGAACAAATGAAACATGACATGTTTGATATTAATTCCTTGCAAGAAGATTTTTATACGGAATTTAAAAAAGCTCTCGGAAAAGATGGTCAAGGAAAAGTTCCTGAGAGTTTTTGGGAAAGCTATTCCGCAATGGCCAATACTGAAGGCGGCTATATAATTTTAGGTATTGCTGAAAAGAAAAAGGGATACGACCTTATTGGAATTCCCAATAGAGAAAAAGTTATAAAGGAATTATGGGCGGGCTTGAATAATAAACAAAAAGTAAGTAACAATTTGTTGGTAGATAGAAACGTAATAAAAAGGACTGTAAATGGAGCTAACATCATAGTAATTGAAGTGCCTCAAGCAACACGAAAACAGAAGCCGGTATTTGTTGGCAATAATCCATTGACTGGCACATATAGACGAAATAACGATGGAGATTATAAATGTCCGGAAAACATTGTAAAACAAATGTTGGGAGAACAGGTTAATGATACAAATGATGGAACATTATTGGAAGGTCTTACTGTTGAGGATATTGAAGAAAACACTCTGAAAATTTATAGACAAAATTTTTCTAATCGGAAACCAACCCATCCTTTTAACGATTATTCTAACGAAAAATTTTTAGAACAAATTGGAGGGTTTTCAACAGATCGAAAGACAAAAAAACAAGGATTAACGTTAGCTGGATTGCTTATGTTCGGCAAATTACGTTCTATTTTGAATGTTGTACCAAACTATATTTTAGATTATCAAGAAAGATCAGCTTCTGAAACAGACAAACGGTGGATAGACAGGGTTACTACTGATTTTGAGTGGTCCGGCAATTTATATGACTATTATAGAATTGTTATCAAAAAGCTGACAGACGGATTAAAAGTGCCTTTTGAGCTAAAAGGAGATACTCGGATTGAAGATACGCCAGTTCATGAGGCCTTGCGAGAAGCACTAGTTAATACAATTATTCATGCGGATTATTCAGCACAATGTTCGATACTTGTTGTGAAAAGACCGGATTTGTTTGGATTTAGAAATCCGGGGTTGTTACGGATACCATTATTTATTGCCTTACGCGGTGGAACGAGTGATTGTAGAAATAGAAATTTACAAAAGATGTTCCAATTAAGCGGATTAGGAGAACAAGCAGGATCCGGGATGCCAAAGATTTATCGAAATTGGAAAAATCAGCATTGGCGAAAACCTTTGTTAGAGCAAAGGATTGAAGAAAATCAAACACTTATGGTCCTAACAATGTTGAGTCTTTTTCCTGAAAAGAAAGTTGAAGAAATAAAAGAACAGATCGGTGAAGCGGTCTTTGATAATCTAAAAAATACGGAGCAATTAGCGATAGTCTTGGCAAAAACAGATGGTAGCGTTACACATCAACGTTTGAAAGAATTATCAAAAGAGCATCCTAAAGATTTATCCGATATATTACATGGGTTGGTTGAAAAAAAGCTATTAGAAAGTGAAGGACATGGGAGAGGAACGTCTTATTGTTTACCGGGAAAACACCTCGCAGGAGAATTTATTGGCGGAGATTCTATGGTAGAAGGCTCCGAACATTTGTCTAAAAGCTCCGAACATTTGTCCAAAAGCTTCGAACATTTGTCCAAAAGCTCCGAACATTTGGAAGTTTTAAAGAGCATCTCCGAGACAGTTAGGAATTCAAAAAAGGCACCTAAGGTTGTAGTGGAAAATGTGATACGTCAATTGTGTGATATATGTTATTTGAGCTTAAGGGAGCTTGCAGAATTATTAAATAGAAGTCCGGATTCAATCCGGAATCATTATTTAAAACCCATGATTATTAAGGGACTGATAGAACCGCAAATGAAAGATAGGATTAATCATCCCAAACAGAAATATAGGTCAATTAACAAGAAAAAGTTGGGTTAAAGAGAGCCATCAGAGTATAAAATGGGTGTTATCATCTAAACAGCGCGAGGATTTAGACGATAATTAGACTAATTAGATGATAAATTAGATGTTAAAAAACACAACATGCTTTAAATAAAAGAGTTATGCACATCAGGTCTCAACTTTCAACATTTTCTTGATTTCTAAGAGGTCATCCCTTTCGTTGAAAGGGGTGACCTGCCCCCACCTTGCTTTTTTTATAAGTTTAATCGGCTTGAGGAGTTTTTAATGTAAGGAGAGGCATGAGAATACTAAAAAATGTTTTAACTGTTGCTGAGCTAAAACAAATCGCGTAAGAAACCTTTGGTGATATAGTCAAAGCGGTTGTTGATGTTGATCGTAAACTGGTTGCAATTGATGCAGAACTCCATTCAGACTTAGAAGCATTGTTTTTAGAGGATGGTTCAAAACAACAAAGCTTATGGGGCATCAATTTTTATCCGGGTCTTGAGGGAGATGATTTTATTGAGTTTGATTCAATGTTAAATTTACGTCCTTCTCAAGGGAATATGACCAGAGGCATTGGTTCAGCAGATATTCAAGCTAAAATCATAAATATTGCAAATAAGTGGGTGAAACGATGACCCCTCAACATAAAGAGCTTGCCAGCGGTCGTTGGGCTGAAATGTCATTTGCAGAACAAATGGCGAATATCGGCAGTGAGGTTAGCAGAGCTTTGAATTGGCAAAAAAAAGACAAAAAGGATTTATCGCAAAGAGCCTTCAACAGAGCTTTGGAATTAATAGACATGACCATTTCTCCTGTAAGGAAGTATTCTAAGCTTAAAGAACTTTTTAGGGTGCGTGAAGCTCTGGTTGATTTTTTTTACGGGAAAAACCAATTTTGTTCATCTGAGATATTATGGCGAAAATATTTTGACCATTTTGCTTATTTGGCAAGAAAGTAGTAGCAAAAAAAAGCTTTAGACTACGTAAGTAAACAAAGAATTAAAGGAACAAGAGGGATTTTGGGATTCGGCGCCGACAGTCATATGCATTCGGCTAAAATTTTACGCCTTTCGGAAAACCTTCCGATAATAATTGAATTCGTGGACACAGAAGAAAATTTGAATAAATTAATACCTTTTTTAGATGAAACAAGAAGGATTGGTTACCTTAGAAAAAGTACGGGTTATTAAGTATCGGTCAAAAGCAGGGCAGGTTGCCGGATAATTCCGGAGGTGTCTTGTAATCCCATGCAAAAAAAGAAGTTACGCGGTCAATACTACTTGCCGCGATATTTACCTAACGTAATACCTTGACACCCCTGATACGTTTGATATAACCTATTACCCTATGGATAGTACAAAACATAAAATTATAGCTGTTTGTAAAAAAGAGGATATTCCTGAAGAGTACTGCGAGAACCCTATCGGACTATTGCTGGAATATCATAATTTAAACCGCGAATTTGATACGTATGAAGACGCGCGGATTCTTATCGGGATGTGCATGGATAGTCGTAAGCATCTTCATGTTCCGGATAATTTCGCGTTTATTATACGGTCCGGCGGCGCTAATTTACGGTATAGCGAATTTAAAGTTTCGTACGCTATCGCGGTTGGCGGGGTTAGACATATCGCTTTGATAGCGCATAATAATTGCGGAATGGTTAATTTGGTTTCGAGAAAAGAAGAGTTTATTAACGGGTTAATTGAAGGAGCGGGCTGGGAGAAAAAAGCGGCTGAAGAACATTTTATGAGTTTAGCTCCGATGCATGAAATCGGCAATGAGATAGATTTTATAATGAGCGAAACACATAGGCTGAGGAAGAGATATCCTAAAGTCAAGATCGCGCCGTTGTATTACCGGCTTGAAAATAATCAATTGCATTACATTTGTTGAAAGAGAAAGAGAAAGAGAAAGAGTTAATTAGCCGGTAAGCGACTCTTCGCGCTAAAAGTCTTTGAAAAAGGTACCCCTCTTGTTCTGCCCCTCTTGTTCTCTCTTGCTTGTTTCATGACCCTCTTGTTTCACTTGAATTGCCGGCAAAATTGGAGCGATCTCAAGAAAAAGCTGATGGATGAAGGGTATATTGAAGTGTCCGAAAAAATCGGACAGTTAAAAATGATGGGACGGATGGAAAATCCCGGTTATTTCACGAAAATGGTTGACAAAGGCTCAAAATTCGGCTAATATTTAGTCTATGGAATACATACACAGATTGCAGGAAAAAAAGATTCTCGAATCGATTAACCGGGGTAAAAGTGTTTTACTTCTTGGTGCGCGGCAAACGGGAAAAACAACGCTTATCGGCAGATTGAAACATGATCTGTCAATTTCGCTTGTTCGCCCTGATACGCGGCAAAGATACGAAAAAGCACCGGAACTTCTTGCGGGTGAAATAGAGCACTTGGCGGAGCAGAAAACCAAAAAGCCGTTAATTTTGCTCGATGAGATTCAAAAAGCTTTTGCTTTATTAGACGTGGCGCAGGATTTAATAGACCGGGGGATAGCTAATTTTGTTTTTACGGGTTCTTCGGCAAGAAAACTCTACAGGGGGACAAAAGCGAATCTTTTGCCCGGTAGAGTGGTTAATTGCAAACTGGATCCTTTCACTTTGACTGAAGTACGTACGGATGATCTAAAAAATATACTTTTATACGGAGCATTGCCGGGTATTACAAATATCAAAAATACGAAGTATAAAGAAACAGATCTGGAATCTTATGTAACCACATATCTTGAAGAAGAGGTTCGCGCGGAAGCACTTGTGAGAAATTTAGGGGCTTTTGCACGATTCTTGGAATATGCGGCCTCAGAATCAGGTAATATTGTGAATTTTAGAAAGTTGTCCCAGGAAATAGGGGTATCGCATACGACAATAAAGGATTATTATCAGGTGCTTGAGGACTGCTTGATTGTAGAGAGAGTAGATCCGGTGACAAAAAGCCGAACACGCAAAAAACTTACTAAATCCAGTAAATATCTTTTTTTTGATTTAGGGGTAAGAAGAGTTGCGGCGAGAGAAGGCGTTAAATTGCCGCGTGACCATTTCGGTAATTTGTTTGAACAATTTATAGGCTTGGAACTGATTAGAATCGGACGTTTGTCTGAGAGCAGGGTAAAGGTTCTTTTTTGGAGGGATCCTGACGGTCCGGAGGTGGATTGGGTGATAGAAAATGAAGATGGATATATTCCAATTGAAGTAAAATGGACTGATGCGCCGTCTTCAAAGGACATACGTCATCTTAAGGTTTTTCAACAAGAATATCAAAAAACAAAAACAGCTTATGTTGTTTGCCGTACGCCAAGAAAAATGAAATTGGATAAAAATATTTATGCCATTCCCTGGCAGGAAATAGATAGCCTAATTAAATAGGGACGTCTCCCATTTAATTAGGAAAAAAAATACTTACAGTATAAATAGGTGACGTTGTTGAGGAAACACTAAATCAAAATGGGCACAAAACAAATTTCATTAACCCTGTCTACTGATCACACTAAAGACGAACTAAGAAAAAAGATCGAAAAAAAACTAAAAATAAAAGATTTTACCTTCCAAATTGAAAAAAAGAGCCTCGACGCAAGAAAAAAATCCAATATCCATTGGCAGTTGCTGGTTTCAGTCTCCTCAAAACACCTTAAAGGAACTCTTCCCGTGTCCCAACCGCCATTAAACATCCCATACCAAAAAAGAAAAGAAAAAACAGTCGTTATCGGAAGCGGTCCGGCAGGATTCTTCTGCGCCCTCATCCTTCAGAAAGCGGGATTTAATACAACCTTGATAGAAAGAGGCATGGACGTTAAAAAAAGAACCGAAGCCATAAAACTTTTTGAGAAAACCGGCCGGTTTAATCCCGTCAGCAACTACGCCTTCGGCGAAGGAGGAGCAGGCACTTTTTCCGACGGAAAACTCACCTCAAGATCAAAACACATGCGCCAGGAGGGAAAATTCATATTATCAAGCTATATCAGCGCCGGCGCCCCGGAAGAAATAGCATATATGGCGCACCCGCACCTCGGAAGCGACAACCTATGCCGTATCGTCGAAAAATTAAGGGAAGACTTTCTGAATATCGGCGGGGAAATACTTTTTGAAACACTCGCGGAAGATATAAATATCGAAAACCAAACAGTAAAGGAAGTGATAACAACTTCAGGCAGTATAAAAGCAGATAAGTTTATCTTCGCCCCCGGCCATTCCGCTTATGAAACATATAAAATGCTGATAAAAAGAGGAGTAAAGTTTCGCTCAAAAAGTTTTGCCATAGGATGCAGAGTCGAACACCCCCAGGAACTAATAAACAAAGCCCAGTGGGGACAAAAAAGCCTGCCCGGCGTCAAAGCCGCCGAATATCGCCTAACATCAAATGGAAACGGCACCTTTCCCGTATACACATTTTGCATGTGCCCCGGAGGAGTAATAGTTCCTTCCTCCGCGTATAAGAACGCGAACATAGTGAACGGCATGAGCCTGTATAAAAGAGCCGGCAAATTCGCGAACGCGGCCTGTGTAGCCGGCATCAACCTGGATAAACTAACCGGTAAATTAATATCCCCAACTGAAGCCCTATACTGGCTTGAAACCCTAGAAACAAAATTTTATGAATACACGAACAGCTTCAAAGCCCCCTTCTGCACCATAAAAGACTTCATAAAAAAAGAATCAACAACAAACACCGCCCCCTCAAGCTATCCCTTAGGCCTAACCCCGGCCCCCTTATGGGAACTTCTCCCCCAAGAAATAAGTAGTTCCATCTCTGAAGGCCTAAAAGACTTCAGCAAAAAAATAAAAGGATTCGAAACCGGCGCCATAATGGGCCTAGACAGCAAAAGTTCATCCCCCATCCAGGCCCTAAGAGAAGAAAACCACCTCTCCACCGGCTTCAAAAACCTATACCTAACCGGAGCCGCCAGCGGCTATTCCGGAGGAATAATGTCATCCGCCGCCGACGGAATAAAAACCGCCA